>CAZTHM010000005.1:0-5310 GCA_964613505.1 uncultured Acidobacteriota bacterium
GGCGGCATTTCAACGCCCGACTTTCCCGGCGAAGTGCGCTCGAAGATCAGATCCTCGTTGCGAGTGACGTGAGGCCGCGCGTTGCGAATACGATTTTCCATGGTCTAGTGATCTCGCCCCACCGAGGCCGAGTGAAATTCCGCGGCCGAGCTTGATGAATCCGTGTGCTTGCCGAACTGGCGATAGACTTCCACCATGCGGTCCATCGCCTCTTTGCCGACCGTTTCCGTGACGCAGACTAAAAGGTGATTGGCCAGTTCTGGATAGAACTTCCCAAGGTTCAGCCCGCCGATGATCTTCTCTTCCCGCAGCGCGGCGAGTAGTCCCTCCGCGTCGTCCGGCGTTTTGACAACGAACTCATTGAAATGCGGCGCGGTGAACGGAGTGGCCGTGCCCGGGACGGCACGCAATTGCCGCGCCGCGTAGTGCGCCTTGGCCAGATTCTGCGCGGCCAGCGCCTTCAATCCTCGCTTGCCCAAGAGGCACAGGTAAATCGTGGCTGCGAGCGCGCAGAGCGATTGGTTGGTGCAAATATTGGAAGTTGCCTTTTCGCGACGGATGTGTTGTTCGCGCGTGGCCAGCGTCAAGACGAATCCTCGCCGGCCCTCGGTATCCTGCGCCTGCCCGATCAGGCGGCCGGGCATTTGCCGGAGAAACTTCTCGTGGCTCGCCAGGAATCCCACGTAAGGCCCGCCGAACGCCACGGGCACGCCAAACGATTGCGCCTCGCCACAGACGATGTCGGCGTCGCGGGGAGGTTGAACGATGCCGAGCGACAAAGGTTCGGTGATTGCCACTACCAGCAGCGCGTTGTGGTGGTGGATAATCTCGAGCATTTCGTGGATAGGTTCGAGGCCGCCAAAGAAGTTCGGCGACTGGACGACCACCGCAGCAGTCTCTTGTTTGAGCGCCGCTTCCAGTAGCGCGACGTCCAACTGGCCAGCGGGCGAATAACCTATCTCAACGACTTCCACACCCTGGTGGTGGACGTAGGTGTCGAGCACCTGGCGATATTCGGGGTGAACGCTCCGCGCCACCACGACTCGGTCATGACGGGCGATGCGCAGCGCCATCAGGACGGCCTCGGTCGTTGCCGTCGAGCCGTCATAAAGCGAGGCGTTGGCGACTTCCATTCCCGTCAGTTGCGTTATCAGGGTTTGGAATTCAAACATCGCCTGCAGCGTGCCCTGGGCAATCTCCGCCTGGTAGGGCGTGTAGGCGGTGAAGAATTCGCCGCGCGAGAGCAGGGCATCGATGGCGACGGGACGGTGATGCGAGTAGGCGCCCGCGCCCAGCATCGAGACGTAATCACGGCTGCTCTGCTTCGAGGCTTGCCGGAAGAATTCCAGAATCTCCGGCTCGGAAAGCGGCCCGGGAAGATCCAGACGCCCTTGCAGTTTCAGTTCGTCGGGAATCTGGGCGAAGAGTTCGTCAATCGAGCCGTGCCCAGTGGCTTCGAGCATGGCCGCCCGGTCGGCGGGGGAGTTGGGGAGATAGCGCATCACTCGCCCTTTTTTCCCTTGATGTAGGCTTCGTAATCGTCGGCCGTCATGAGGTTCTCGATCTCGCGCCGATCGGTGAGGTGCACGCGGATCAGCCACGCGTCGCCGTGGGGATCGGTGTTGAGAATTTCGGGGCTGGACTGGACTTTCGAATTGATGGCCGTGACTTCTCCCGTGACCGGGGAATAGATTTCCGAAACGGCTTTCACCGATTCGACCGTCCCGAAGGATTCGTTCGCGGCCACGTGGTCACCCACCTTGGGAAGTTCCACAAAGACGATGTCGCCCAATTCCTTCTGCGCATAGTCGGTGATGCCGATGGTGCCGATGCTTTCGTCCACGCGAATCCATTCGTGCTCTTTGGTGTAGAGAAGTTCTTGAGGATACATAATGGCTGTTACTCCTATCCGCTTAATGCGGTGCGCGCCTACGCAGACGCTCCTCTGGAGCGTCTCTACTTCGGACGCTTATAAAACGGCAAGGTCACCTGCCGGGCGGCGACGGTTTTGCCGCGGATCTCGATTAGAATTTCACGTCCCACCTGCGCGTACTCTGTGGGGACATACGCCAACCCGATGTTCTTCCCAAGGAATGGCGCGGGGGAACCACTGGTGACCTTGCCAACGACTTTACCGTCGATCAGCATATTGTAGCCGTCGCGGCCGATGCCGCGCTCGGTCATCTCAAATCCGATCAACTTTTTGCTTGTACCTTCCTGGTGCTGCTTGAGCAGAATGTCGCGTCCCAGGAAATCGCCTTTCTGAAGTTTGCAGATCCATCCCAGGTTAGCTTCGAGCAGCGTGGTCTGCACGTCCAGTTCGTGGCCGTAAAGCGGAAAGGCAGCTTCCAGTCGGAGTGTGTTGCGCGCGCCCAGGCCCACGGCCGCCAAACCCTCGGGTTTTCCGGCCTCGAGCAGTTCGTTCCAGACGCGCTCGGATTGCGCGGGGGGGAAGTAAAACTCAAAGCCGTCTTCGCCCGTGTAGCCCGTGCGGGCGAGAATCCCATCCACACCGCAGCACGTCGCCGGGCAGAACCAGTAGTAGCGCAGCACAGGTAAATCGGCATTCGTTACCTTGGCCAGGATTTGCTCGGACTTCGGTCCCTGCAGAGCGACTTGGGAGTATTCCGCCGAGACGTTGCGCACTTCGGCGTCGAACTTATTGTGCCGGACGATCCAGTCGAAATCCTTGTCGGTATTGGCGGCGTTGACGCAGAGAAAGTAGTGGTCCGAGGCAAAGCGGTGTACCAGGCAATCGTCCACGGCGCTGCCCTGGGGATACATCAGGGCGGTGTATTGCGCCTGGAAGTCCTTGAGCCGCGAGACGTCGTTCGAGGTCACGTATTGGAGCAGCGCCAGCGCCTCGCGGCCGCGGACCTCGATCTCACCCATGTGGCTGACATCGAAAAGCCCGGCGCGCGTGCGGACGGCAAGGTGCTCCTGCGTGATGCCGGCGTATTCGACCGGCATTTCCCAGCCGCCGAATTCCACCAGGCGCGCCCCCGCAGCCTTGTGGACGGCGTGGAGTGCCGTCCGCTTCAATTCCACTCCTGCCGGCGTGGACAAAAGCACCCTCTCAGAAAAATGGCGATTCAAACAAGAGCAGCCAAACTAGCACAGCCAGCGCGAGAGGGTCAAGGCAACGGAAACCGGCGTGGTGAGTGAGCATCCTGTAGCGGCGGCTTTAGGCCGTCCGTCATCTGACGGACGAGCTAAACTCGCCGCTCCTGAGATGCGGCGGGTCAGGCGCCCTCCGGCGAGTGTTGATTTTGCCCGCTGCATGCTCCAGAATGGGCAACGAGGACGACGCATGCCGTCCGGGTGACCAAGCGAGGCGTTGAGCTGATGGGCTGGAAAGAATTCAAGTGCGCGGTCTGCGATCAGGTCGAGGAACGCTGCATCTGCCACAAGTTTTGTGCTCTCTGTCAAACCGACTATGCCGTGCGGCTCACCGAGGATGGCCAATACTATTGCATCGATTGCCGCGAGGCCTGCGACTACAAGACAAAGGACCAGGTGTAGCGCTCAAGGCGAGGGGCGTCGCGCGCGCGAATAACTCCTGCCGCTTCCTGCAGGAGGATTGATTTCCCCCCGCACAGCCTGTACCATCGCGGTGGGGAAGCGGACACCTCGGGGCTTGCGGTGCAGGCAGATGGTTCGCCGCCATTGCTTCTTTGGTGCTGGTTGGCCGCACGCACCATCCACCGAACTGATGCGAATCGTTCTAAGCAGTGATCCCAAACTCCTGAACATTCTCCGGGGTGTGGTAAGATGCTGCGCCCAGGCGACGGGTTTTGCCACGGAGGACGCCGATTGCATGGCCATGGCGATTGACGAGGCGGCCAGCAATGTCATCCGGCATGCTTACGGCAATCGGCGCGATGCCTTGCTGGCGTTGGAGATTTCGAGCTTCCCCGATCGCATTGAGTTCGTGCTCGAGGATGCGGGGCCCAAGGTTTCGCCCGAGGTGCTTCAGCCGCGCTCTGTGGATGAGGTTCGCCCGGGGGGGCTGGGGACATTTTTCATCAAATGCTTCATGGACGAGACGAGTTTTGAAGAGAATCTGCCCGCCGGCAACCGGTTGAAGCTGGTAAAGTTCTTGTCGCGAAAGGCGGCGCTACAGGATGAAGGTTCAAGTTAGGAACGCCGACAAGGCCACGATCATCGATTGCACCGGAGACGTGGATCTCTATTCGTCGCCCGGCCTGCGCGAAGCTCTGCTGAAGGAGATGCGCGGGGGAGCCTCCGATGTCCTGGTCAATATGAGCGGCGTGAGCTATATCGACAGCTCCGGCATTGCCACGCTGGTGGAAGGGTTGCAGCTCTCCCAGCGGACCAAGACGCGATTCGGCCTGTTCGGGCTGCGCAACAACGCGCGCTCGGTTCTGGAGCTGGCGCGCCTGAACCGGGTTTTTCCGATCTTCGAGAATGAACAGGAAGC
This sequence comes from uncultured Acidobacteriota bacterium, assembly GCA_964613505.1. Lineage (GTDB taxonomy): Bacteria > Acidobacteriota > Terriglobia > UBA7540 > UBA7540 > CAZTHM01. The sequence continues at coordinate 4,442 of CAZTHM010000005.1, forward strand.
GCTGGACAAGATCGCAACCACCCAGCCCTTCAGCGGACTTTAGAAAGCAAACCTTGGGAACTTCCCAACCGAAGTCATGACGGGCGTCCTGGCCTTAATCGGTCGCACTACCTTCGGGCTGCTCCGGTATGCGAGCGGCCTCTACGCGCTATCCGCGAAAACCGCCTATTGGACATTCGTCGCGCCATTCAAAGGGCGGGGTCTGAAGTGGGGAAGCGCCGTCCACCAGATGGTCGTGGCGGGCTTCAACGCCCTCCCCATCGTTACCCTGATCGCCTTTTTTGTCGGGATGGTGCTGGCCTTTCAGGGCGCCTACCAGTTGCAGAAGCTGGGCGCCAGCTACTTTGTCGCCGCGCTGGTCGGGGTCTCGATGACGCGCGAACTGGGCCCGCTGATGACTGCCATCATCGTTGCCGGGCGGTCGGGGTCGGCGTTCGCGGCGGAACTCGGCACCATGAAAGTCTCCGAGGAGATCGACGCCCTTGAGGTGATGGGGTTGAACAGCATCAAGCACCTCGTGGTGCCCAAGTACCTGGCCATGATTATCATGCTGCCCTGTCTGACCATGCTTTCCGACGTGGCGGGGATTCTGGGTGGCGCGGTCTTCGGAGTGGTGCAGTTGGATCAGACCTTTTGGATGTACGTCCTCGCCACGCGCGACGCGCTGGTGATGCGGGACATCTCGACGGGGCTCGTCAAGAGCGTCGTCTTCGGGCTCATCATCACCACCGTGGGCTGCTACGAAGGCTTTTCGGTAAGTGGAGGCGCGGAAGGCGTGGGCAAGGCGACCACCGCTTCGGTCGTCATCTCGATTTTCCTGGTGATTGTGGCGGATCTGGTTTTCACAGCGCTGTTCTACTACACGGGTT
>CAZTHM010000005.1:5325-29255 GCA_964613505.1 uncultured Acidobacteriota bacterium
ATCAGTGTCCGGGACCTCGTCACGCACTACGACGAGCGGCGCATCCTGAACCACGTCAACATGGACATCCAGCCCGGCGAAACCATGGTCATCCTGGGAGGAAGCGGCACGGGCAAGTCGACCCTGCTGCGTCATATCGTGCGCCTTGAGTTTCCCACTTCCGGGCACGTTTACATCAAGGGTGAAGACGCCTGCCACATGCCCGAGGAGCGCTTCAACGCGATCCGGCGGAAGATGGGCATGTTGTTCCAGAGCGCGGCGCTGTTCAATTCCATGACCATCGAGGAGAACGTCTCGCTGCCCTTGCGCGAGCTGACGCAACTGGAAGAATCGACGATTCGCATTATGACCCGCATCAAGCTCGACCTGGTGGGCCTGAGCGGAGTCGAGAGTTACATGCCGTCGCAGTTGAGCGGCGGCATGAGGAAGCGTGCCGGCCTGGCGCGCGCCTTGGCGATGGACCCGGAAATCCTGCTCTTCGACGAACCCTCCGCCGGCCTCGATCCCATCACCGCCGCGGGTATCGACTGCCTGATTCTGAAGCTGAAGCTGGCCTTCAAGATGACGATTGTCGTGGTCACGCACGAAATGGCCAGCGCCTTCATGATCGCCGACCGCATCACGGTGATGGACGGCGGCGAAGTGATCGCCATCGGCACGCCGGAAGAAATTCGCAACAGCCAGCATCCGCGCGTGGTGCAGTTCTTGAACCGTATTCCCGAGGATGAGACGAGGGATACGAAGGCGTACTTGCAGACGCTGACGCGACCGAGCTCTTGAAAGAAACGTAGCGCCGGCTGATGCCCGGCGTTGCCACCAACCATCACGATATCCCTTCCCGGGTTAACGAAGGGACCAAGGGGTGGTTGAAGCTCCAGATGAGATTTGAGTTTTCAGAGGGCCGCTAGCTGGCCAAGCGAGGATCGGACCATGGCAAAACGTCAAGAAGAAATCAAAGCCGGCGCGCTCATCGTCGTTACCATCGTCTTATTCCTCACGGCGCTGGTTTTTGTCGGGGGCGTCAATCTCCTGCGCAAGAAGCGGGTGACGTACACCACTTACTTCAAGTTTGCCGGTGGCCTCGAGCCCGGCGCCTTCGTGCGCTTTGGGGGTCTCAAGGTCGGCACAGTGCAATCCGCGGGGATCGACCCGCAGGATTCCACGCGCATCCGCGTCCGCCTTTCAGTGAACTCCGACACTCCGGTGCGCGCCAACTCACGTGCCCGCATCTCGACCCTCGGCTTTCTGGGTGAGAACTATGTCGAAGTCTCACCCGGCACGCGCGACGCCGAGCTCCTGAAACCGGGAGGCGAGCTTCCGGCCGCGGAGATCGTCCAATTGGCTGACGTCTTCAATAACGTGAACAACGTCACCGTAAACGCCAACAAGCTGGTGAACGACCTCGACGACAAATTTATGGTTCTCGCCAACAACGCCGACCAGCTCATCAATAATCTGAACACCGTGGTGGGGCCGGAAAACCGTCAGCACTTGCAGGCGGCGCTCGCCAACGTGGACGCGATGCTCGCCGAGAACCGCTCGACCCTGAAATCGTCGCTCGCCAATATTGACACGGTCAGCGCCAAGCTCGGTCCGACCATCGACAACGCCAACCAGACCATCACCGAAACCAAAACCCTGGCCAACAACCTGAACGGCACGATCGAGGAGAACCGCAAGGAAATCCGCGAGGCTCTGACCCGTCTTCGGGCGTCTCTGATTGAGGCGCAGGCCCTGATGGCCAACGTTCAGGACACCCTCGACAACAACCGCGCCAACCTTGACGAGACGCTGGAGAACATTCGCGTCAGCAGCCAGAACCTGAAGGAGTTTACCGACCAGGTCAAGCGCCAGCCTTACAGCCTGATCCGCATCAAGACGCAAAAGGACCGCGAGCCGCCCATCGGAAAATAAAACTCCACGGCCTGTTCAACTCAGCCTTTGCGGATGGTTTCCAGCAGCGCGCGGCGGACGCGCGCCGAGGGCTTGGGGGCTTTCTTCACACGATAAGCGCGGCACGCTTGGATGGTGGTTTTGAGCGTGTCGAGGTAGGCGAGGCAGGGGCGGCAGCCCGCGAGATGAAGCTCCAGTTCCTTGCAGCTTTTCGCCCGCAGGTCGCCATCCAGATATTCGGAGAGCGCGGCGAAGATTCGTTTGCAGCGTGGGTCGGGCATGGGGCCTCCTGGTCAGCACCGCAAGAGATTCTCCTCTTCGCTGAGGATGAAAGACGCGCGTTCGGGACGGCTGTCCTGAGAGTGTCATTCTGAGCCAGCCTGCGGCAGGCAGGCGCAGCGAAGAATCTCAGTGTTTTGAAATGAAAAAGGCCCTTCGCTTCGCTCAGGGTGACAGGAACGGCCGTTGCTTCTTTCTCCGAAAATATTTCTCCAACTCATTCCGCACGAACACCCGCGCGCGGTGCAAGCGCATCTTGACGGTGTCCTCGGAAATCTCCAGAACCTCGGCGACTTCTTTCGTGTCGAGCTGGTCCATGTCGCGGAGGATCAAGACCAGCCGGTAGTGCTTGGGAAGCGCCAAAACGGCCTGCTCCAAACGGGCGCGTGATTCCTCACGAAGGACCAGCTCTTCCGGAGTGATTGCCCAGGATTTCATCAGGGGCGCGGAAGCCTCCATCCGCTCGGGCATCAACTCATCGAGTGACAGCATCTGCGCCGGAGCGAATTTGCTTTTTCGGCGGCTCATCAGGCACTGGCTCCTGGCCACCTTGTATAGCCACACAGAAAGGGCGCGCGCGTTCGGAAAATTCTTGAGCGACCTGGCCAGACGCAGCAAGGTTTCCTGGGCGGTGTCTTCCGCGTCCTCGGGATGCCCGCACACTTTCATCCCAAACGCGTACACCGCCGATTGAAGTGATTCGATGGCCCGCTCGACGGCTTGAGGTTCACCCGTCTTGAGGATTTCGAGGGCCTGTTCGACCTGGGCGTTCAATTGGCTTCCTGTTGGTTTTCGAAAATCTGCCGACAAGAATAGCGAGCTCCTCGCGGCAGCGGAGCGACCGGCCCCTCGGCTCTTTCTTGACGAATTTGCCAAGCCGGCCGGAACTCATTCTGATCCTAGCACGGAGTGCTCCGCCCTGTGACAAAGGTCATAGGTTCCAGATTCTATTAGTTTAGAATGTGTCTCGACCGCGGCAACCGTTCTTGCTCGCGGTCCCTCGCGACCCGTTCCTCGCAGACGTCCCTCGCAGGCGTCCAGGCGCGATTCCAGTCAAGCCTCGCGCCCTTTATAATGGCAACTTCCGCCCGGGCTCGAGCGCGGCGGTAATGCACTCTCGTGGAGGTTGGCAATGTACCTTTCAAGAAGTTCCCTCACCTTGGGAAGTCTCCTGTTTGGTCTTCTTGCTGCCGCGTGGGTGGCGGCTGGGGCCCAGGAGTCCGTTTCAGCCGAAGGCAAGGAATGCCTGGCGTGTCACGAATCCACCACGCCGGGCATTGTCGAGCAATGGCGAGACAGCCGCCACGCTGGCGCCAAAGTGGATTGCTACTCCTGCCACAAGGCGAACGCCAACGACCCTGCCACCTTCGATCACTACGGCAAGAAAATCGCCGTGATCGTTACTCCCAACTACTGCGCGCGCTGCCACGAGTCGGAAGTGAAGGAGTTCGAAGCCAGCCATCACGCCGACGCCGCCAAGTTCATCGGCTCACTCGATAACGTCCTGGGTGAAGTCGTGGAAGGCAGTCCCGCGGCGATCAACGGTTGCATGCAGTGCCATGGCAGCACCGTGGCTTACCGCGGAGAAGGTAAGTTCGACCCCGCCACCTGGCCAAATAGCGGCATCGGGAGAATCAATCCTGACGGCTCGAAGGGAAGTTGCGCCGCCTGCCACGGCCGCCACTCATTTTCCTCTGCCCAGGCGCGCCACCCGGAGAATTGCGGCAAGTGCCACATGGGCCCGGACCACCCCCAGGCCGAAATCTACGCGGAGTCCAAGCACGGCATCCAGTTCCGCGCCAACGTCGCGAAGATGAATCTGGAGTCGCGGACCTGGATCGTCGGGAAGGATTACTACTCGGCGCCCACCTGTGCCACGTGCCACATGAGCGCCACGCCCAATCAACCGCGCACCCACGACGTCGGCCTGCGTATCAGTTGGACGCTGCGGCCCGCGATTTCCATTCGCCAGGCCAACTGGGAGAAAAAACGCGACGCCATGAAGGACGTCTGCTCGAATTGCCACGCCACGGGCTGGGTGGAGAATTTCTACAAGCAATACGACCTGACCGTGGACCTTTACAACGAGAAGTTCGCGAAGCCTGCGAAGGCCATCGTTGACAAGCTCCACGCCGACAGCAAGCTCAGCGCCACGCCCTTCGACGAGAAGCTGGAATGGACTTACTACGAACTCTGGCATCACGAGGGCCGGCGCGCCCGCATGGGTACGGCGATGATGGGTCCGGATTACACCCAGTGGCATGGCTTCTATGAAGTGGCCAAGCACTTTTATAACGAGTTCCTGCCGGAGGCCGAGCACCTCGAGCCCGGCATCTCGCAGACAGTGCTCTCCCAGGATTGGCATCGCTGGAAAACGGGGCTGAAACCCGAGGATCAGAAGAAGATTCTGGAATTCTATCAGCAACGATACAAGCAGTAATCGGCCGCAGGCCAGCCATCCGCCCGAGAGATCTTGTGTGGACAAGTGTGCGCACTCTCAGGATGACAAACGCGGCGCCTGGAACGACTCAGACCTCGGAGGCGAGAGGATTATGGGTTCCGGGTAGACGCAGGGCCGGGCCGGAACTGCCCTCCAAATTTGCACTTGACCGGAAGGTCCCTTTGGTTTATCCTGATTTCGCAATTGTGAAACTACGCAACCAGCGATGAATGAACTCTTTCTCCTTCATGCTGAGATCTGCAAGACCCTGGCGAACCCCAAGCGGCTGGAGATTCTGAACGCTTTGCGGGGCGGCGAAGTCTCCGTGGCGGAAATGGTGCGGACCCTGCGACTGCCCAAGGCGAACGTCTCGCAGCATCTTGCGGTGCTCCGCTCCCGCGGTGTGGTGAAGGCCCGGCGGGAAGGGTTGAACGTCTACTATCGCGTTGCGAACCCCAAAATCATCCGGGCGTGCAACCTGATGCGCGAAGTGCTGATGGAGCATCTCGATCAAAGCATGCGAGCCACCCGGAAGTGGGGAGCCCTATCGCGGGTAGCTGGGTAGTCTTTTTCGTTGGTCTATGGTTGCGAAAGTGCGCAACCAGGAAACTCTTCGGGAGGCGTCCTGAGATGGAAAAGCTTACGATCATATTGAACGATCCACCCTACGGAACGGAAAAGGCCTATAACGCCTTTCGTTACGTCTCGGCCCTGGTGACGCAAGGGATCAGCGTGAACCTCTTCCTTCTGGCCGACGGTGTTGCGGCCGCCAAGCTGGGGCAGAAGACACCTACGGGCTACTACAACGTTGCGGACATGCTCAAGGATCTCATCGCCAAGGGCGTCAAAGTGAAAACCTGAGCGACGTGTTGCAAGGCCAGGGGTCTTGGCCAAGAAGAACTGATCGAAGCGGTGGAGATTGGTCACATGACCGATCTTGCCCGTTGGACGAAAGAGAGCGACTCGGTGGTGACGTTTTAAGAGAGGGAGGGATCTTCGAAATCGGAAACGCCAAGTCATTTCCGGCGGGTGTCAGGAGGTAGTCGTGAAGGGCAAGACAATCGTAGTCCTGGGCGGAGGCGTTGGGGGGCTGGTGGCAGCCAACGAGCTCCGGCGGCTCGTTCCCCCACAGCACCGCATCGTCGTGGTCGAAAAGGATCGACAACACGCTTTTGCGCCGTCGTTCCTTTGGCTCATGACCGGTGATCGCAGGCCAGCGCAGATCACCCGAGACGTCCGGCACCTCCTTCGCCCCGGCGTCGAGCTCATGGAGGCCGAGGTTCGCGCAATCGATTTAGCACGAAGTCAGGTCGAAACGAGTGCCCAGCCGGTCGCGTATGACTATTTGGTTGTCGCGCTCGGTGCGGAGCTTGCGCCCACCATCATCCCGGGTCTCGGTGAGAATACTCACACATTCTACACGTTCGATGGAGCAGGCCGGACGCGGGATGCTCTGCGGGGATTCGGCGGAGGCACGATTGCCGTTGTGGTCTCCCGACTACCTTTCAAATGCCCTGCCGCGCCTTACGAGGGCGCAATGCTCATCGCGGACGTGCTTCGCCGCCGCAAGCTGAGCGACCGAACTGAAATCCATCTGTTCACTCCGGAGCCGCAGCCCATGCCTGTAGGTGGACCAGAGCTCGGCAGCGCGGTCAGGAATATGGTTGAGGCGAAGGGGATTGCTTTCCATCCTCTGCACAAACTGACCGCTGTTGAGCCGCAAGCTCAATTGCTGCATTTCGAGGAAAAGGCACCGATAAAGTACGACCTTCTTGTTGTAGTCCCACCGCATCGAGGTCCCGGGCTTCTTCGCGACGCCGGGCTGGCGAACGAGGCGGGCTGGATACCAGTGGACCGCGCCACCCTGCAAACACGCCACGAGAGGGTGTACGCGCTCGGCGATGTCACTGCCGTTCCCATCCCCGGCCGGTGGCAGCCTGACGTGCCACTCATGTTGCCCAAGGCGGGTGTGTTCGCTCATGCGCAGGCCTTGGTTGTGGCGCGGCGGATTGCTGGCGAAATCACCGACACCCCGGTTGACGCCACGTTTTGCGGAGACGGCTACTGCATGCTGGAAGCCGGCGAGGATCTCGCTGGCTTTGCCTATGGGAACTTCTTTGCGGAGCCATCCCCTCAAATAAGACTCCACAGGATCGGGAGAACCTGGCACCTCGGAAAAGTGCTGTTTGAGAAGTGGTGGCTGGCCCCCCCGGGGGTACGGCGCGAGTTATTGCACTGGTCACTCTCCTTGGGTGGGAAAGCTCTTGGCATCCCAGTGGTCCTGTAAACCTCGACCAGTCACATGGGATCCCTTCTATGTGCCGGTGCGAGCGGGGTTCCTGCCATCAAGACACCCGGACAAAACGTCCCATCGAAATTTCCCTGTTACCTTTCGCTGCGAACTGCATTTATGGGAATGAGGAACGGGAAATGCTGATGGAGTCAAACGAGCAAGATCGATGCGAGGATCGCCGCTCTGCAAGTGGGCCATCGAAGAGCGAGCCATCAATTGAAAGCGAGGGACAAAATGTTACAGAGTAAACTGCGGTTGACCAGCATCCAGGGCATGGGCCGCCAATTTGTCGCAGAATCAGGTTCGGGCCACGCCGTCGTGATGGACGATGCCGACGGCCACACCGGCCCCAAGCCGATTGAGTTCGCATTGCTGGCACTCGGTGGCTGTACGGCCTTCGACGTCATCAACATCCTGCGCAAAAAGCGCCAGCTAGTGACGGGTTATGAAATCGAACTGCGCGCCGAGCAGCGCGAAGCGCCGCCCAACTATTTTACGCGAGTTGAAATCAGGCATATCCTGCACGGGCAGGTCGACCCGGAAGCCGTAAAGTCCGCCATCCACCTCTCCGAGACAAAGTATTGCTCGGTGGGCGCGATGATCTCCAAGACCGCTCGGATCGAGTCCTCATTTGAGATCATTCCCCAGATTTATTCTGAACCCGCAGCCGAGGCCGCGTGATGAAATCCCTCTTCCTCCTAGCCTTTATTCTCGTCGCAACGCGATTCGTTGGGGCTCAAACTCCGCCGCCGGCGGCGCAGGCGCTCACCTTACAGGAAGTGGTGGCGGTGGCGCTCACGAAGAATCCGACGGTGCAGGCGGTGGATGCCTACGCCGAGGCCGTCCAGCAAGGCATCGCCGTGGCGGCGTCGGCGCGCTATCCGCGCGTGGATTTCTCCGAAGGTTTTACGCGTGGGAATAATCCTGTTTACGTATTTGGGAGCCTGCTCACCCAGCGCCAGTTCACCGCGCAGAATTTCCAGCTCGGCTACTTGAACACGCCGCCGCCGCTCGACAATTTCCGCACGCAGTTCAGCGCCTCGATGCCGCTTTGGGATGCAGGCCAGACTTCGCGGCGAATTCGGGAGGCGCGCCTGGAAGCGCAGAGCGCGACGAAAGCCGGCCAGCGCACCCGTCAGGAAGTGATCTTCAACGTCATTCAGGCTTATCTCAACGGTTTGCTGGCTGGAGAGAATGTGCGCGTCGCCCAAGCTGACGTGGAGTTAGCCAAGGCGGACCTGGCGCGGGCCGAGGCGCGCGAGGAGCTGGGCTTGGCCGTGCCCTCCGATCTGCTCAGCGCCACGGTGCAACTGGCGCAGGCGCAGGAGGATTTGCTCCGTGCTCGGAACAGCGAGGCGATTGCCCAAGCTACGCTGAACGTGGCGATGGGCGTGGTGGAAGATGCGCCGACGGTGGTCGAGGGCCGGCTGGGCGAAGTCAGTTTTGAAGCGGGAACGCTCGCCGAGCGCCAGCAGCGCGCCCTGACAGCCCGGCCGGATTTCCAGCAATTGCAGATTGGCAAAGAGCGCGCGGCCAACGCCGTGGGCATGGCGCGCGCGGAGTTCCTGCCGAAAGTGAACCTCTTCAGCGCCTGGGAGGAAGACAACCAGACTTTTCTCACGCGCGGCGGGAACAACTGGGCCATGGGCGCCACGCTGACTTTTAACCTGTTCGACGGCGGCGCCAATCGCGCCCGGCTCAAGGAGTCTCGCGCCCGGGAGCGGCAGGTGGGAGCCTTGCGCGAGCAGATGGCCTTGGCGGTGCGCCTCCAGGTTCGCGAGGCCTTCCTTAATCTGAACACGGCGCGCGAGCGCGTGGAGGTTTCGCGCGGGGGGGCTTCGCAGGCGGAGGAAAGCCTCCGCATCATCCAGAACCGCTACGAGGCCGGCCTGGCAACCATCACCGACCTGCTGCGCGCCGAGACCGCGCGAACTTCGGCGCAAAAGAACTTCTTCAATGCGCTGTTTGACTATCGGTTGAGTTACGCCGCGCTGGAACTGGCGACCGGCGAACTCGCGGCGGATTCGCCGGCGGTGGTTCGTTAGGAACCTACGGTTTGGCCCAGACCCTGCTCCCCGCGGTCTGCGGCTTTCGCAGGAAAACTTATGATGAAACAGACGACGATTCGAATCCTTCTGATCCTTGCGGCCGCCGGCCTCCTGCCGGGCTGCGGGTCGAGCGAAAAGGCTCACGAGGCAACTTCGGCGCCGGTGCGTGGCGTCCAGCTTGAGACGGTGCGCCTGCAAGCGTTGCCGGAATTTTACGAGGCCTCGGGAACGGTCCGCTCGGCTACCACCAGCGTCCTCAGCGCACAAATCAGCGGCGCGGTTTTGGAGATGCGTGTGAAGGCGGGCGACCGCGTGAAACGAGGCCAACTGCTGGCGGTACTCGATGACCGCAGCCCGCGCGCCCAACTTGGCGCGGCGCAGGCCGGCGTCGAGGAAGCCTCGCAGGGCCTAGCGGAGGTGGAGCAGGCGCTCCAGGCGGCGGCCGCGGACCGTCAGTTTGCAGACGCAACCTATCGCCGCTATCAGGGCTTGTTGGAGAAAAACTCGGTCAGCCGCCAGGAATTCGAAGGCGCGGAGGCGCGCTACAAAGCCGCACTGGCGGGCGAAGGCGCGCTCCAGGCGAAGAAGAAACAGACTGTGGCGCGTGGCCAGCAGGCGCGCTCGCAGCAGGAATCCGCCCAAACGCAGTATAGCTACTCGCGGATTACTTCTCCCATCGACGGCGTGGTGACGGCCAAGTCGGTGGACGCCGGCACGGTGGTGATGCCCGGCGCACCGCTGCTGACGGTGGAGGACACCACACGTTATCGCCTTGAGGCGAGCCTCCCCGAGCGGTACCTGCCGAAAGTCAGCGTGGGGATGGCGGCCAGGGTCAAAACCGAACACGCCGCCTTGGAAGGCCGCGTGGTGGAGATCGTTCCCTCGGCCGACGTCGCCAGCCGGACGTTCCTGGTCAAAGTCGAACTCCCGCCGGATTGTGGTTGCCGCTCGGGCGAATACGGGACGGCCAGCTTCGCCATCGGCGAGGAAAAACTTTTGACGGTTCCGCGCCCGGCGGTCATCGAGCGCGGCGAGCTGGAAGGGGTTTTCGTGGTCAACGCACAGGGGAGCGTCGAATACCGACTGGTGAAAACCGGGAAGAATTTCGGCGAGCGCGTGGAAATCGTCTCCGGCCTGGCGGAAAACGACCGCGTGGCCACCACGAAACTTGACAAGCTGCGCGACGGCGCGCGCGTGGAGGAGCCATGACCCCGGGCAAGCTGGGCTTCGCCGGCCGCGTGGCTCACTACTTTATCAACTCGAAACTCACCCCGCTGGCGATGGTGTTCTCCGTCCTGCTCGGAGCCTTCGCGGTGCTCCAGACGCCGCGCGAGGAAGAGCCGCAAATCATCGTTCCGATGATGGATGTGTTCGTCGAGATGCCGGGCTCGACTGCGAAGGAAGTGGAAGAGCGCGTCACCACGCCCATGGAGAAACTCATCTGGGAAATCCCCGGCGTCGAATACGTTTATTCCACGACGCGGCCGGGTCTGGGCATGGCCATCGTGCGCTTCAAGGTGGGGGAGAACGAAGAAGACTCCATAGTCAAACTCTGTAACAAGATGTATTCGCACTTCGACTTGATTCCGCCCGGCGCGTCGAAGCCGCTCATCAAGCCGCGTTCGATCGATGAAGTGCCTATTCTGGCGGTCACGTTTTCGAGCAGCCGCTACGACGGCTACATGCTGCGCAGAATCGCCGCCGAAGTCGAGGGAGAAGTCAAAAGCATCGACGATGTTTCGGAGACGCGCCTGATCGGCGGGCAGCGGCGGCAGGTTCGCGTGTTGCTGGATCCGGCGCGGATGGCGGCGCGCGGCGTGGCCCCGGCAACGATTCTGCCGGCGGTCGAGCGCGCCAACCAGCGGCAGCAATCCGGGGCGTTCGCCGCCGCCAACCAGGAATTTGCGGTGGAGACCGGCGACTTCCTGCGCGGGGCCGAGGACGTCGGCGAAGTCGTGGTCGGCGTCTCGGCGGGGCGGCCGGTTTTTCTCCGCGACGTGGCGGAAATCCGCGACGGGCCCGAGGAAGCGTCGAGTTACGTCCTGTTCGGGACCGGCCGAGGGGCTCACGCCAAGCTGGCAAGTGGCCCGGGCGAATCTCCCGCCGTCACGCTGACGGTCGCGAAGCGCAAAGGCAAAAACGCCGTCACGGTCGCAGAACGCGCCTTGGAGAAAGTCGAGCGCCTGAAAGGGACGGTCATTCCCTCGGGCGTACAAGTCACGGTCACGCGCAACTATGGCGAAACCGCGCAGGAAAAATCCAACGAGCTACTGAAGCACCTGCTGCTCGCCACGCTTTCCGTGACCGCGCTGATTGCCCTGGCGCTGGGCTGGCGCTCGTCGATTGTCGTGCTGGCCGCCGTGCCGATGACCCTGGCGCTGACCTTGTTCCTCTATTTCATTTATGGTTACACGCTGAATCGCGTCACGCTGTTCGCGCTCATCTTCTCCATCGGCATCCTGGTGGACGACGCCATCGTGGTGGTGGAAAACATCACGCGGCATTTCCACCTGCCGGGAAACAAAGGCCGGCCCATCGCGGATGTCGCGGTCGAAGCCGTGGATGAGGTCGGAAATCCCACGACGCTTGCGACCTGGGCCGTGATTGCCGCAATCCTTCCCATGGCCTTCGTCGGTGGATTGATGGGACCCTACATGCGGCCGATCCCCGTCGGCGCGTCGGTGGCGATGTTGTTTTCGCTGCTGATCGCCTTCGTCATCTCGCCCTGGGCGGCGCTGCGGATGCTCGCGCGCGGGAACCACCACGCCGCGGAGGATGAGGCAGGCGAAGAAGGCTGGACCACGCGCCTTTACCGCCGCGCCATGAACCCGCTCATCCACGACGCGAAGAAGCGGCGAATGTTCCTCGTTGGCGTCGTGCTGCTCTTTCTGCTGGTGATGGCGCTGCCGGTTCTGAAGATCGTGCGCGTCAAGATGCTTCCCTTCGACAACCAGAGCGAGTTCCAGGTCATCGTCGACATGCCGGAGGGGACGACGCTCGAGCAGACCACGCGCGTGGCGCGCGAAATTGCGCGGCGCATCGCCGAGGAGCCGGAGGTTATCAACTATCAGGTTTATGCGGGAACTTCGGGACCTTACAACTTCAACGGTCTGGTGCGCCATTATTTCCTGCGTGGCGGTTCGAACGAGGCCGATATTCAGGTCAACCTGCTTCCCAAAGGCGAGCGCAGCGAGCAGAGCCACGACATCGCCAAGCGCGTTCGCCAGGCCATCGAGCCGATTGGCGTCAAATACGGCGCGCGGCTCAAGGTTGCCGAGATACCGCCCGGGCCGCCCGTTTACCAGACCCTGGTCGCGGAAGTTTACGGGCCCGATTACGGCCAGCAGATCGACGTCGCCCAACAGATTCGCGGCGAGTTTGAGAAGACGCCCGGCGTCGTGGACGTCGACTGGACGGTCGAGGACGCGCAGCCGCAATACCGTTTCGTGGTGGACAAGGAAAAGGCGGCGCTGAGCGGCGTCGCGCCCGACCAGATCGCGGCCACCCTGCGCCTGGCGCTGAGCGGAGCGGTCGTCGGCCTCGCGCACCAGCCGCGGGAGAAAGAGGATGTGCAGATCTCCCTCGAACTGCCGCGCGACCAGAAGACCACCCTGACGGACCTGGGCGACATCCGCCTCGCCTCCGCCTCGGGCGCCCTCGTGCCCCTGGGCGAACTGACCCGAATCGACAAGGACACCATCGAGAAGACCATCTATCACAAAAACCTCAAACGCGTGGTCTACGTTACGGGCGATGTGGCGGGTAAGGAAGAGAGCCCGGTTTATGCCATTCAGGAACTCTCGAAGGCTCTCGACAAAATCCGCGCGCCAGAGGGATACGCGATCGAACGCTACGCCACGCACCTGCCGTTCCTGACCGATAAGATTTCGATGAAGTGGGACGGCGAGTGGCACATCACCTACGAAGTCTTTCGCGATTTAGGTTTCGCTTTCGCCGTGGTGCTGGTGCTGATTTACGTGATCGTGGTGGCGTGGTTCCAGTCGTTCCGCGTGCCGCTGGTCATTATGGCGCCCATCCCGCTGACGCTGGTGGGCATCCTGCCGGCGCACGCGCTGATGGGGGCTTTCTTCACGGCGACTTCGATCATCGGCTTTATTGCCGGAGCCGGAATCATCGTGCGTAATTCTATCATCCTGGTGGACTTCATCGAGCTGCGCCGCAAGCAGGGCATGCCGCTCGAAGAAGCCGTGGTGGACGCGGGAGCGGTGCGCTTCCGGCCCATGCTGCTGACCGCAGCGGCTGTGGTGGTCGGAGCGTTTGTGATCCTGTTTGACCCGATCTTCCAGGGCCTCGCCGTATCACTCATGGCAGGGGAAGTGGCTTCGACGCTCCTTTCGCGCATGGCTGTGCCGGTGCTCTACTACCAACACGCGCGCCGCGAAGAGAGGTTGAAGTTGGTCGAGAGGAACCTCGCCGCGTGAGCCCGTGCGTGGCTTCGTATGCTCAGTTCAAACGAGGAGGATAAAATGGATGTTAACAGATGGTTGCGATTGGTCGCCGGGTTCTTCGTCGTGGTGAGCGGGGCGTTGGGATACCTGGTGAGCCCGAAGTTCTATTGGTTCACGGCGTTTGTGGGCGTGAACCTATTCCAGTCGGCGTTCACGAACTGGTGTCCGATGATGTCGTTCCTGCGGAAGTTGGGTGTGCGACCGTAGCTGCTGATTGCCAGTCTACTACGGTTCCGGGGGGGCGCAGGCTCCACGAATCAAACGTCTGCACCAGCGAACCTCCGGCCGACGTTTCCGGATCGGCGACATCAAAAACGATGTCTGCGTCCCCGGTCTCTTTGCACACTGTGGAATTGACTGAGTCGAAGGCGCGTGATATTTTCGGGCCGCCTCACATGTTTCGCGATGGGCAGCGGAACGTTGCAGGCCACCCGGATGATTTCTGTCGTCACTCCCACATACAACGAAGCGGCGGTTATCGAGCAAACGCTGCGGAGGTCCGCAGCGGCCTTGCAGCATGTGGGGGAAGAATTCGAATTGATCGTTGTGGACGATTCGAGCTCCGATGGCACGGCGGAACTCGCCGAGGCGCTGGCCGCCGAGTTCCCGGTCCGCGTGCTGCGCCGTCCGGGGCGCCTGGGCCTCGCGACGGCGGTCATCGACGGCTGGGCGATGGCGCGTGGCGACCTGCTCGCCGTCATGGACGCCGATCTGCAACACCCGCCCGAAGTCCTTTCTGAACTCGTGAAGGGTTTGCGCAAGCCGGGAACGGACCTCGCCCTGGCCAGCCGTTATACGAGCGGTGGAGGGATCCCCGGGTTGTCGTTGATTCGCCGCTTCATCTCCTGGGGCGCCACGCAGCTAGCCGCGACCGTTCTTCCCCTGACGCTCGCAGGGGTAAGCGACCCGATGTCGGGAATGTTCGGCTTGCGCAAGCCGGTACTCGAGGGCGTCCAGTTGAGCCCCGTCGGATACAAAATTCTCCTCGAAGTTCTTGCCAAGGGGCGCTATCGCAAGTTTGTGGAGGTGCCTTACGTCTTCGTCGAGCGCGGCCACGGAAGTTCCAAGCTCGGGGCGAAACAGTACATCGAGTACATTCTTCACTTGGCCCGGCTGGCGCGCTCGACGGGTCAGTTGGCGGCGTGGATTCGCTATGGGTTGGTTGGTCTCGCGGGCGCTGCCCTCAATCTCATCCTTCTGCACTTCTTTGTGGCGCGGCTGGGTTGGCGACTCATGGTGAGTTTGCCCGGCGCAATCCAGCTCGCACTGCTGAGCAACTTTCTTTGGAATGAAGCACTGACCTTCCGCCGGCAACGCGTCGGGCAGGCGGGCGGGCGCGGAGTGCTCTCGCGACTTCTTCGTTATGAAATCGTCTGCGTGTCGGGAGCGATCGTAAACCTTGCAGTCACGCTCCTCATTGCCGACCGGAAGGTCGAGCTTCTTTTCGCTGCCGCCGGCGGGATCGCCGCCGGAGGCCTCTGGAATTTCGCCTTGAACGTGCCCGCGATCTGGCGGATTTGGAGCTCATCGCGCTCCACAACTTCCTAACAGCTTCGGATTCAAGTCATCTGTGGTAGGATGCAGTGCTTTTGACCAACGTGGGCGCGGTGAGGGTCGATGCCCAGGGCGCATGAAAAGCACTCTTCGCCGAGCGCTTCCTCCGGCGCATTATGGCTGACCTTTCCACGAACCCTCTGCTTGGCGTGGCAAGGACACATCGGCGAGCCTGGCTTTTGGCCTCGCTGGTTTTCGTTCTGCTGCGCGCCATTCCCAACATCAGCTATCCGATCGGCCGCGACCAGGCAACGTACCTGGTGATTGGCCGGGGACTGCTCGGCGGCCAGCACCTCTATCAAGACCTCTGGGACAACAAACCTCCGGGGATTTTCTATCTGAGCGCATTCATCGTCAAACTCTTCGGCCCGGTGATGTGGTGCGTGGGATTGGTGGACATTCTCTGGCTCCTGGGGATGTCTTATTGCGTTTTCCGATTCGCGGAGCGCTATTTGGGCGTCGGCGCGGCGGCTGTCGCCGTGGTTGTCAACGCCACCTGGCATATCGAGACGGGCTACTGGGAAGCGGCGCAGACGGAGACGTTTCTGATTCTCTTCATCTTTTTGGCGTACTTGTCGGTTGCACGCGAGGGGCGCTGGCTCGGATTGCGGCACGCTCTCGCGGGAGTTCTGTGTGGAGCAGCTTTCTGGCTCAAGTACAACGCCATTGTCATGGCGCCTCTTGTGGTGCTGCTTCCGTGCTTTGACACTCGCGGCTTGGATGAGGAGCCACGACGAGTCAGCCTCGTCCTCCCCTGGCGCGAGTGGGTTCGGCGCGCGCTGGCTTTCGGCGCGGGGTTTGTCACGAGCGTGGCCGCGGTGCTCATCGCCTTCCGATTCTCCGAGACCTGGGAGGCGCTCAAGGAGGTCCAATTTGAGGTCTTGCCGCGCTATTCGGCGATGGCTCTGGAAAGGACACCTCGTTACTTGCTCTGGGCGTTGCACCAGACGGAAATGGTCCTCGGCTTCTGGACCGAAATGGCATTCGTGGTTGCGCTCGCGGTGGCGTGGAAGAAGTGTGAGTTGGGGCGCCTGGCGCCTGTTCTGCTTTCCGCGACGATGGGCTATCTCTGTGTAGCGCTACAGGTGCGTTTCCACGCGTACGGATTCGAAACGGCGTTCCCGTTCTTTGCCATGGTGTGGGGATACCTCGCGGTAAAAGTCTTCCAGGAATTCCGCCGAATGGCGGAGAGGTGTTCGCAGCGGGGCTGGAAACTGGCGCGCGTGCTCGTTTGGGTGTTGTTCGTCAACGTCGCTGCCTGGCCGCTGCCCGGGCAGGTCGTGAATATCGCGGGGCGTTACAGTGCACTGGGAGATTGGTTCCGCCGTCCGGAACTGTTCTACGCCAGCTATCCCTGGGCCAACCCCATTTCTCACTTTCCTGACCAGATGCAGGTGATTTCCTATCTCCGGAGGAATCTCGCGCCCGGCGACAACGTCTTCGTTTGGGGCAGCGAGCCGCTGATCTATTTTCTTACCAACCGGCCTTGTCCCACGCGGTTTGTTACGAACCTGGCCTGGTTTCTCCCTGGTCTCCCCCCGCCTGGCGCGATGAAATGGTTCGCGAATTGGGGAAGTCACCGCCCCGCTTTCTGGTGGTGGCGCGCGATGACGCTGTTCCCAACATTGCCTACAGCCGGTGGGATTCGGAGGAGTTTCTCCAAGCCTATCCAGAGTTCACCATCTTCATTTCCGACTATTACGAGAGAACCAAGAACCTCCGGAACTTTGCGATCTATCAGCGGCGCGGTGCTCCGCACGCAGAGATTTCGGCTCCCAGCACCTTCCTACAGAAGCGATAACTTTGACCCAATCAGTCGAGCTGCTCAATCGAAGGGCTCCACGTTGACTCTTGCGAGAGGAGAGCAGGGCGGATTCGGTGTGATAGGGCTGCGATTGCTCAGTCGAAAAGACCATCATGGGTGATTCGTTGACAACGCCGCCGGATTCCGCGTTGGGGTCAGGGTCGCGAAATTGGCTGATCGGCGTGCTGGCTCTCGTCATCATTCGCGCGCTTCCCGCCTTGAGCTATCCCATCGCCCGTGACCAAGCCACCTATTGCGTCATCGGACGCGGCCTGCTCGACGGCCAGCAGCTTTATCGCGACCTCTGGGACAACAAGCCGCCTGGCATCCTCTACATCTTTGCGGTCATCGTGAAACTCTTTGGCCCCGTTATGTGGTGGGTCGGCGTGGTCGATCTCCTGTGGCTGCTGGGAATCTCCTGTATTATCTTTTTCTTCGCTCGGCGCTACCTGGGCAATCCGGCGGCGGCGATTGCAGTGGTGGTCCACGGTGTCTGGCATGTTCAGGGCGGCTACTGGCACGCGGCGCAAACCGAATCCTTCCTGATGGTCTTTGTCTTCCTGGCATTCTTTGCGGTTTTTCGCGACGACTCATGGCCGAGGCTTCGCTATTTCACCGCCGGGGTTCTCATCGCCGTGGCGTTTTGGCTCAAGTACAACGCCATTGCCTTTTTTCCGCTCGTGATGCTCCTTCCGCATTTGGATTGCAGAGGCCTCGACGCCTGCCCGCGTCGCGTGGGTTTCTCGATCCCCTGGCGCCGGTGGCTGCCGTGGGCTCTGGTGTTTGTTGCTGGATTCGGAATAACCGTCGTCGCAGTGCTCGCCAACTTCTGGTTTTCCGGATCCTGGCCCGCGCTGAAGGAAGTGCAGTTTGAAGTGCCCCCGCGTTACTCCACGATGGCGCTCGATCGGACCGAGGACTACTGGCTCTTTTCCGTTCGCCGCGTCCAATTCGTCCTCGGCCTTTGGACGGAGTGCGCGACCCTTGCGGCGCTCCTCATCGCTTTGTGGAAACGCGAGCTGGCGCGGCTGGGTCCGATTCTCGCCGCCACGGCCGTGGGGTTTGCCTCCACCGCCCTGCAGGTTCGATTTCATGGATACGGGTTCGAAACCTGCTACCCATTTTTCGCCATGATTTGGGGATACCTGGCCGTGAAGATATACGAGGATTCAAGGTGGCGGGACGCTTTTGCGCCGCCCGTGGGTGGCGGCTGGCGCGTGTACTGGTATGGATTCTGTTCGCCAACGTCGCTGTATGGTTCGTGCCCGGAGAATTGAGCGATACGTTCGTCCAGTACAAAGCGTTTGGGGATTGGGTCCGCGATCGTGACCGGTCTTACGCAGAATATCCGTGGGCCTTTCCAATTTCGCACTTCCAGGACCAGATGCGCGTCATTTCTTACTTGCGCGTGAATTCCTCGCCTTCCGACAAGGTTTTCGTTTGGGGAAGTGAGCCGCTGATTTACTTTCTCACCGAGCGGCGCTTCCCCACGCGCTTTGTCACCAACCTGGCATTGATCTCTCCCTGGGCGCCTTCGGCGTGGCGCTCGGAACTGGTTCATGAATTGGTGAGGACTCCGCCGCGCTATTTCATCGTCGCGCGAGACGACATGGTATCGTCCATTACGTACACCTGCTGGGACTCCGAACGGCACCTCGGGGCGTTCCCCGAGCTCGCGATCTTTATCAATGATTACTATGAGCCGGCGGAAGTTCTGCCGTTCTTTACCATCTACCGGCGGCGCAGCGGAACGACCGCAGAAACATCCGATTCGCCAACGACTTCGCGACCATAAAGTCCAAACCTTCTTTCCGCCCGAAGCGTTCCGTCCAACTTAACGATGGGTTTGTTGCGCCGGGGGATCAACCGCTCTTTGGGCGCTGGCGGCGTAATTCCATTCCAAAAAGAGTTGCCAAGGCGGCGAGGGTTGCGGCCGAGATGACCAATCCTGCTCCGAGTCCGCGTTGGTGGAAATCGAAGCGAACCTCGTGCTGGCCCGCTTCAGCGCGAACGGCGCGAAAGAGGTGATTGACGCGGAGGACAGGTGTCTCCTTGCCGTCGATAGTGGCGTGCCAGTTGGTATCAAACCGGTCGAGGAGGATGACATAGCCCGGACGAGACAGTTCGGCCTTTAACACCACCGAGTTCGGCTGGTGTTTCACGATCTCGACGGTTCCCGCTGTTCCGGAAACGTCGGCGGGTGAAACGGAGCCAGAATCTCCAGCCAGAATGACCTCCTGCGCAGGATCGTATTGAGGTGAGGACATTCGCGTCAGAGTCTCGGTCGCGCTCGTCGAATCGTAGACCGATCCTGCAACGTAAGCTCGCGGCGTGACACACAGGCTTTCGTAGAGATAACCGGATTGCGGTGACCCGTTGAATATCGTTGTGACCTCGCGCCGCGCGGAGTCCGGCTCACGCGCGCGGAGAATCTGATATCTCACGTTGCTGCGTCCCATCAAGCAAGCGACTCTCGCTGAGTCGGGCGCGGCACGTGCCGCGAACTCCCAGAATTCTGCAAGAAAGGGCGGGAAGGACCACACCACATCGATGTTTGAAACGCCCTCGACTTTCTCGAGCATCGAGCCGCGGGCCAGCATGTGCCTGTCCCGAAAGGCGGCCTGTGCCAGTGACGAGAGCCCTGCTGTGTCGGGAAACGATTCGAAATTCAGAAACGTCGGAATGTCAGGGGAGGCTGGAGTCGTTTCCGTTTCCCGGAAAACGTAAGAGAATCGGCTGGGCGAGTCTGGTTCCCGCAGATGAGCGATGACAGGCGGATGGTATTCGTACAACGTTTTGGAAACCGTCGGGTTGGCGGAGTAGTTCTCCATCACCAATTGCACCCCTCCAACGAGAGCGGCCAGAGGAAGCACTCGTCGAGCCCAGCTTCGTCCGCGCTCCAGGGCGAGGACCCAAATCCAGCCGCCGAGCGCGAAACCGACCAATCCGGGCAGATGCAGTCGCAGCATTCTGAGCAAGTAGTCAACGGAGCTGCCAATCTGCTCCGCGGTCAGTTGATTGGAGGTATTCGTTGCATACATCGCGTTGGTCCGGAGCAAAATCCACTCGGCCGGAACCGCAATCAGTGCTGGAGCGAGCAGAGAAAGCAACCACACAAGCACCAACCATCCCAACAGAATTTTCAGCGGGAATAGGAGACGCCCGTGGAGCCGCCCGGTCGTGTCGCCGACAGAGCGCAGAGTGTCGATGCCTCCTCCGGCGAGCAATGCAACAAGAAGGAGTGCAGGGATAAGAAGCTTAACTGGGAAGCGCACGAGGGCGAGCGGAGGAAACACTTTGTAGACCAACCAAAAAACCGGCGTGAATCGGCCGAAGGACAACACCAGAAGCACGAGAAACATTCCCGCCGCAAAGGTCCGGCGCCGGTCACCGCCGAGTACCGCTCCGGTGAGCGCGAAGAATAGCGGCACAAACCCCACGAACAATGACGGGTAGTACGGCATGTTCCGGCAGCCTAACACCGCTGTCCACAGGGTGGGCCCTTCCAGAGAGGATCCGAAAAACCGCGGCACGACAAGCTCGATCAAGGAGAGCGGATGCAGGGACCATGCGGTCGTCTCGCTGAAGGGGAAACCCTGTGTTCCGCGGCGCGAATGGCTCAGGAGGTCGAGCGCGGGCAGAAACTGCAAGGCGCACAAGCCCACCATGAGACCTCCGACTGCAATAAAGATTGCCATTACCTGGAAGTTCGCTCGGTGGAGCGGCCGTCGGAGATTTCCGCAAAGGAAGAGCGCGTAGGTAATCGCCATCCCGAAAGTGGCAATCAATGTAAAAGGCTCCGCAGCCAGAAACTGGAGGGCAAAAACGAACGTGAGGAGTATCCAGTGACGTCGCGAACGGCTCTCGCACGCTCGGTCAGTCAGCAGCAGAACCCACGGAATCCAAGCGGCGGCTGCGACGTGGTTGTAGAGATTGCCAAGCGAAAGGACCGGCCCACTGAAGGCGAAGACGAACGCGGCAAAGAATGCTGCAGCAGGGCTTTGACTCCAGCGGCGCGCCAGCAGGTAAGTGCCCACTGCGCCCAACACAAAGTGGAGAACAAAATGCCGCGTATAGGCAAGATCTATCGGAAGTGCGATCAACAGAAGCGTGGTCGGGTAGAAGAAAAGGAAATTTGGATTCGCCAGAACGGGCTCGCCGAAATTCAGGTAGGGATTCCAGTAGGGAAGCTGTCCGAGCCGGCATATTTCCTGGATGAAAAGCGCGTGAGGGTAGCTGTAGCTGAAGACGTCGCGATAGAAAAACAGGGTGGGTGTAAAGAGGCCCTTCCAGAAAAACGCGACGATGCAGGCGGTAAGAAGACTCGCAACTGCAAAATCCGATCGAATGAATGATGGGTTTTCCGTTGCTGCCGATGACAGGTCCGGTGAATCCGAGGTAGGGAGGGTGTTCATGAGAAATCGAGTTGCGCTAATTCC
The DNA here is from genome assembly GCA_964613505.1 of uncultured Acidobacteriota bacterium. Taxonomy (GTDB): domain Bacteria; phylum Acidobacteriota; class Terriglobia; order UBA7540; family UBA7540; genus CAZTHM01. The sequence goes on from CAZTHM010000005.1 coordinate 26,545, forward strand.
CGGCACGCTTCAGGGTAACGTGTCCATAGCCGGGCGACGGGTCGATATCGCTGACAAGACGTAGAACACAACGGCGACCAGCACCAGATACTGAAACCCGAGCAACATGGAACTGTTTTCCGCGAGCCCTCCCAACATCGCCCCGGCGGTATTCGCCCCAAAGTCGCGGTCCGGTTCCTTGCTTCGGCTGAACGACACCGCGAAGATCACTCCCGCGAAAAGGATTGGGGCAAATACCAGCAGGGACGACGTGATCACCAGAAGGGTGCGATTAATCCCCAAAAAAACGTCCAGAGGAATCACGACATTGAGCGCCAGAGCGGCGAGCAGACCGGCATAATAGTAGCGCAAGCGCTCGGGGCGAAATTTCAGAACAAAGAGATTCGCGAGTAGGATCATCACCAGGATAGCGAAAAACACCACCGAGTTCACCATCCACGTACTGCCGAAAAGCAGCGCCATATGGACGACGGCCTTCGTCTCCACCAGCATGAAGCCCGCGCCCAGAAAAAACATCCGGGGATCGGCGCTGAATCGTCCGAGCCGCCCCGGCCGTTTGGGAAGGAACAGGAAAAGTAACAGGCCGCCCAGGCCGCCCATTATTCCCATTCCGCGCAAAGTCAGAGTGGGAATCATCGGCTGTCGCAGGTAGAGAAACGGCCAGTCGTCGCTGGGTGTGCGGATGTCCTCGAAATGACTGACCTTCGCGGGAAGAAACCTCTTCCATTGAGACTGCTCCTCCGGGCCGGGCTGTTGCTCGAAACCATTGGGGGACTCGGGTCCCGGTGCTTCGTTATCACGCAGCCAATAATCGGGATGGCGGTCGAAGGCCTGACGCAAGCGGGAAGTCGCGCCCGCGATGAACACTGTAAAGCCGCCAGAGGTTTGCGGCTCGATGACGGGGCGGGCGGGAAGGGTAAGGACCAGAGGCTCGGACCCAAAGGCCTCTACGAATCCCTTGAAGAGGCGGGCCACGATCCAGCCTTGCCGAAAATAGTTGTAGACCACGAATTGCCCGTCCGGCTTCAGGCAGCGGCGGGCGTCAGCAAAGGCTTGGCGCGTGAAGAGGTAACTCTCCAGCCGAATGTTGCTGTAGCTGCTGTGCAGGACAAGCGAGTCCACGAGGGCGTAAATGATCAGGTCATATTTCCGGCCGGTCGAGCGCAAGAAATTGCGCCCATCGTCCAAGTGCACCGTCACTCGCGGGTCAGCATAAGGGGCGTCAGGGTGGTAAGTTCTTCCCAGGTTGTAAATCACGGGATCGATTTCCACTGCATCGACGTGCCGCGCGCCCCATTGGAGCGCCCGGCTCACGTCATTACCGCTGCCGGCGCCAATAATTAAAACGTCTTCGAAAGGGTCTCCTCCCGAGTCGCGATTCAAAATATGCGGCAACGCGTAGGCCGGCGCCGGTGACGAATCGTCTTCGCGCGCTACCATCTGTTGGTGAGCGACGATCAAGTTGACGGTCATCGAGCGGTCGCGCCAGTCATAATCAACGCGGTAATATGGAGACCAAAAATGTTCGCCAACTTGCTTTGCCCTTTCACGGATGGGGCCGGATTTGAGCGACGCGAGCTCCAGCACTGCAATCAAGGTGACGCCTGCCAAAGCAAGCGAGAAGGGATGACGAAGGAGGCGGCGACATTTCAGGAAGTAGGCGATCCCAAGAACCACCGCGAGGAACCACCAAAAGGGTGGCAATTCCCACCAGGAGAAAGCAGCAAAAAAGGTGATACCCAGCAGGCTTCCCCCGATGTTCAAGCTATAGGCACGCACCCGATTGGGCAATTGTATGAACGCTCGCCCAAGTTCCTGCCCCGGCCCAATCATGGTCAATGCGATCACCAGGAAAAACAGCCCACCCATGACTTCCACGGGAATAAAGAACTTGGCTGGGTCCGGGGTGATGTACTCGGTCCCGAAAAAAACAAGCTGTGGCGAGCGTGGATTACCGACGCCGACAAGTTTTTGCACGTCTACCCGCCATCGTTCCACCAGGTGCGCGGCCGCCATGCCGGCGGCGAGGATTACCGGCGTCCCCACGAGGAAATTTCGCCGTCGTGCGGCCGCCAGACAGCCCACCGACATTCCCAAGAAACATGCGAGCAAGACGGTGTTAGTGAAGAATGTAAGAAACAGGACATGAGCGGGGAACCAACGAATGCAGGCCAGCTCCAAGAACAGAATCAGCAGGCTGATTAGAAACAGTTCGAACTCTGCTCGTGTATTTGTTGGACGCCCATGCGGGTCGTCTGTCCCCGGCGTGCCGTTTCTAGTCATAGGAGTCTGCGGGCCATGAGAAAGGAGACATTGTGAGGGAATTGCGAATCTGTCGCAAGCGCGCACATCCTAGTGGTATGGGAGGCTCTTCATCAAATCCTCGTCGGAGAGCGAAGGGCGCCGCGTGGCGGAGGGTGCGTCAGGGGCGAAGATCGTCTGCGCCGCCCCAACTCGGAACGGCGCCTCGGAAGCGACGGGGGGAGGAGCGACGCGAAGGCGGTCTCCAGTAAGAACGAGTACCCAGGTTCATCCAAGGCGAAGAGATACGGGGCGCCAATCCAGGGCCGGACAGAAGAATGGAGATACTTCCTGAGTCTCTCGCGCAATTGCCCGAGCGCCTCGCCTAGAGTGCGATCCACCCCGTCCATGAAGGCTGACAACAAAGTGCACACGTTTAGATCGGGCCGATCGCCCCTGTTGTTATACAC
>CAZTHM010000005.1:29265-31062 GCA_964613505.1 uncultured Acidobacteriota bacterium
GCCCGAGCGCCTCACGATGTTGTGGGGAGTCTGCCAAATTGAGCTTCTCCGCAGGATCTGTGCGCCAACGGTATAGCTCCACCTGCCCGGTACGGTCGTGGATGTAATGCCATTCTGACGTCATCAATCCGATGGTGGCGTAAGGTTCTGGGAGGGGAGTATTTTCCATCGTTTCCGAGATCACAAAATCATCGAATGCCTCGGGTTGGAACTCCCGGGTCCAGAATCGGCGCAAGCTGACCCGTCGCAGGGGCAGCCTCTCGCCAACCGCGAGATCGAGGACTGTGGGGAAGAGCTCTCGAGTCCGGGCCAGATGGGAGATGCGCAGGCCCGCAGGGATTCCGGCGCCCAGGAAAACCAGCGGGACGTGGACGGCTTCCTTGTAAACATTCCATCCGTGACCGTAACGGTCGTGTTCACCGAAGCCCTCGCCGTGATCGGAGGTGATGATGACGATCGTGTTGGACCAGCCCCCAGACTTGCGCAGGGTTTCCACCAAGTTGCCGACCTGCTCGTCGAGGAAGGCGATGCAATTATCGTATCCGGCGATCAGGGACGCTTGATCCTCCGCGCTGAGCGGCTCGGGCACTTGCACCCCGTCGATCGAGTTGACCTGCTTGATGAGCCGCTTACGGATTCGGCCAAAACGAGCATCGAGCGCGGTCCCCGTGTGTTAAGGATCATGCGCGTCGAAGTAATTGATGAAGAGAAAGTAGGGTCGAGAAGAGCGCCCCTCGAGCCACCGGAAGACGTCCGCGTTCAACTCGCGCGCATCGCGGCGGTCGAAAAAGTCATAATGCACCAGGTGTTGATAGAGCGGCTGGACGAGCGCGCGCCCGGTCAGCGTGGCCGCAAGATTATGCCGCCGCGAGGCGCTATCGTCGTCGAACGTGCTGAAACCTTGTCCCATACCCCAGCCGTCCTGGCCGTAAAAAATGTTGGAAGTGAATCCCCCTGTATCGTAGCCGTACGACGTCAGAAGCTCAGCCAAGGTGCGGAATCGGCCGTCGAGGGGCACGGACCAGTTGGCCCCATGCTGGTGAGGAAGCAGGCCCGTAAGCGTCGAGGCGTGTGAGGCGAGTGTCCACGCCGAGGGCGAAATCGCTGACTCGAATAGGACACCCTGATCGGCCAGACGATCGATGTTCGGGGTCGTGGGACGGGAATAGCCGTAGGCCGAGAGATGGTCGGCGCGAACCGTGTCGAGCGAAATGAGGACGATATTGGGCGCAGCTTTGGTGGCAGCCGGGTTAGCGTGCGCGGCATTCGAGGCCAGTCGCAAGGGATATAGTGCTACTCCAAGCAGACTTATCAAGCTGGCGAAGACGACCAGACCTGCCAGGAATCGCGGAGGGCGAGTCATGAGTCGATCCAGAACAAAACCGGTGGCACGCCGAGCGAACCTGGCGGCGAGGATTGTGCCTATTGTTCCCATGCCGAACCCGACGAGGAACGGAACGAGACTCGACCAAGACATCAAGTCTCCCGCTCGCACGTGGAAGAGGTGGAGGGCCGAGGCAGCGTATGCACAGGTCGCCCCAACCAGGCTGGCGAGCAGGTACGAGTTCCGCCGAGAACAAGGGGGATTGTGAAGCGCGGCGAGGAGGCCCAAGCTGCAGCCCAGAAAGCCGAACAACGCCAGGCCAGCGAGTGGCGCTAGAAACCAGATCACGTAGCGCACATCAGGGGCCGGAAGAGCGGGAACGTGGGGAACGCGCGAGAGGAACGCGGCTTCTGCTAATTCGATAAGAAGCCCCACGGCGGCACCAAGGAGGCTGAACCACCCAATAACCGCTC
>CAZTHM010000006.1:0-27650 GCA_964613505.1 uncultured Acidobacteriota bacterium
GGAGTGGCGTTCAAAGTGACAGAGCCGCCCGGGAATCCCTGTTGCGATGGGCCGGAATCCCGCTCCGGGGAAAGCTGGAAAGTGTTCGCGGAAACACCGCACGGCGTTCGAGAACTGCTTTCGGTCACGACGGTGAGGGACGACTCCAGCCACAACGACGATCCTGAAATCGACTCCGAGACAACTTACCGCGCCCAAATCACCCTGGATCGCGACGCGCAGAATCGGGTCAGGGAAGTCGCGGCCACCTTTCGCGAAGAGGTTAAGGACATCACCTGGGACGGCGCAAAGGCTATCCCTCACACCGTAAGCCAGCGCTCCGGCACGCTGCGCTACCGCTGGAATCCGGGCAGTTTCAAGTTTCAAGAAATAAAGTAGGGCCGCCCTTCAGGGCGGCATGTCGGGCTGAAGCCCGGCGCTACGATACCACAGCGAACTGGAGCTTGTTCCCCATGCGGTCGATACGGTCGAGGCGGACGCGGATACGCGCGCCGAGATTGAATTCGCGCTTGGTGTGCTGGCCGACGATGGCGCGCAGTCGTTCGCGGTAGATATACTGGTCATCGTCGAGGCTGTCGAGCGGCACGAAACCTTCCACGAACATATCGATCAATTCCACAAAGAATCCGTGCTTGGTCAGGCTGATGATGAGCGCCTCGAACTCGTCGCCGAGGTGCTGGGTCATGAAGTTGACCTTCTTCCATTCCATCAATTCGCGCTCGGCGTCCTGGGCGCGGCGCTCAGCTTCGGAAGTTTCCGTGGCGAGAGCGTAGAGTTCCTGGGGATGGAGGAGGGCTGCACCCGGGAGCGCAGCCGTCCCGGCTGACTTCGATGCCGGGCTGAAGCCCGGCGCTACGTCCCTGTGGCCGCGCTTGGGGAGCGCCGGATCGGGCCGGCGGTCCCTTCCTGCGTCAGGGCCGGCTCCGACCGCCGCTACAGTTGCCAGCGCGGCTTTCAGGATGCGATGCACGATCAAATCCGGGTAGCGCCGGATGGGCGAAGTGAAGTGCGTGTAACTGGGCGCGGCGAGCGCGAAGTGGCCGGAATTCTCCTGCGAATACCGCGCCTGCTTGAGCGACCGCAGCATGAGGTAAGAGAGGATGCGCTCTTCGGGTTTGCCCTCGATGCGCTGGGTCAGCCGCTGGTAATGATACGGCGTGATCTTGAAATCCTTCGCCGCCGGAAGATCCAGGAAGCGTGGATGCCGCTCCTCTCGTCTTGCCTGATCGCGGCGAGACTCGCGCACTCGCCGCTGGGCAGGCAATTCCACGCCCAACGAGTAGCCGAAGGTGGCGGCGATCTCCTCAAACTCCAGAACTTTCTTCGGGTCAGGCTTCTCGTGGATGCGGTAGAGAGAAGGAATCGCCTTGGACTCCAGATAGCCCGCCACGGCTTCATTGGCGGCGAGCATGAATTCCTCGATGAGGCGATGCGCGATGTTGCGCTCCGAGCGCGTGATGCCAGTCATCCGCCCGTGCTCGTCAAATTCGATTTCCGGCTCGGGCAAATCGAAGTCGATGGAGCCGCGCGCCTCGCGCCTGCGGTTCAAGACGCGCGCCAGTTCCTCCATCAATTTGAAGTTTTCCACGAGATTCGCGTAGCGCGCCAAAGTGGCGGCATCACCCGTGAGGACCGCATTCACCGCCGTGTAGGTCATGCGCTCGGCGCTGCGCATGATGCCGGGCGCAAGTTCGCAGGCGACCGTGCGGCCCTCCGCATCAATCTCCATCAGCGCCGACATTACCAAGCGATCGACGCGCGGGTTCAGGCTGCAGATGCCGTTCGAGAGGTCGAGCGGCAGCATAGGCACGGCACGGTCGGGAAAATAGACGGACGTGCCACGCAGTCGCGCCTCCCGGTCGAGCGGCGTGCCGGGGCGAACGTAATGCGCCACGTCGGCGATGTGAACTTGCAACAGATAATTGCCGCCGGGCACGCGCTCCACATAAACCGCGTCGTCAAAATCCTTGGCGGTTTCGCCATCAATGGTAACGATGGCGAGCGAGCGGAAGTCGCGCCGGCCCTCGCGGTCGCGCTCGGGAATGTATTGCGGTGCGTCGCCCGCCTCGGCCAGAACTTCGGCGGGGAAGCGGTGCGGCAAATGAAACTTGCGGATGATGATTTCGACGTCCACGCCGAATTCATCGCGCTTGCCGAGGATTTCAACGACCCGCCCCTTGGGGAGTTGCGCCGGAGCGGGAAAGTTGGTGATCTCGACGTCGACGATCAGTCCTTCCAGGTCTTGCGCGCTACGGTGCGGCCCCGCACGCAAGAGCTTCGCACCCTTGCCTTCCGACTCGCCGCCGAATTGCCGGTCGTGAGTTGCACTCGCCTCTGCCGGCCATTCCGCGCCGCGCGGAATGACGATTTCAAACGGGATGCGGTGGTCGTAGGGCAGGACGTGGTTGGAGCGCGGGCCGCAGTGGAACTCGCCCACCACCGTCTTCTGCGCGCGGTCGCGCACGGTGACGACGCGGCCTTCCAGCCGGCCGTCGGCCTTGGCGCGCACCACGTGGACTTCAACGCGATCCCCGTGCAGCGCCGAGCCCATGCCATTCGCCGGAATGAAGATGTCCTGCCCCGTCTCGCTGATTCGAACATCGGGGACGACGAAGCCGTAGCCATCGCGGTGGCCGATCAAGCGTCCGGAGATCAGGCTGCGGCTTTGGGGGCGGGCTGGCGCCGCGCCTTCGCTGCGACGATGCTCGCGTGACGGAACAGCGGGACGGTGGTCCGCGGGCATCAAAGCAAAGTGGCTTTTCTTGAGGTACGCGATTTTGCGGCGCCGCGCCAGATCCTTCAGCGCGCTTTTCAGCTCGCGCGCCTGGCTCGAGCGCAGCCCGAGCGCCAGCACGATTTCGCGCAGGCGAAAGGTCTGGTGCGGATTCTCCTCAAAGAGCCTGAGGATTTCGGAGTGCGAGGGAAATTCGCGCATTCGCTTCTAGTGGTTAGTTTACCACCCGGATGGGGAACTACTGAGGAAACTTTGGTGCCGAAGAGAGGACTCGAACCTCCACTCCCTGACGGGAACTACACCCTGAATGTAGCGCGTCTGCCAATTCCGCCACTTCGGCAAGTGAGCGCGCGGCACGCCGCGAGTCAGCACGATACAGACCGCGACGCGACCGCAGCCGCAATGCTTCATCTTGCCATCCGAGAAAACTCCTGTCAAGCAGCGCGCGCGAATTGCGTGCAGCAAGCCAGCTCAGCTCGAGCGGGGGCGTGCAACTCGTGCACTGCTGGCGGAGCGTGCTGGTATAATGTCAACTTGCAAAGGAAATTGAAATTGACACGACGACTGGAGGAAAGTATGCGCACCCTGAGTCGGAACTGCCTAGTGACGATGACGTTGGGATTGTTCGTCATCTGGAGCGCCTGCACGGCGGGTGACCTGCCCAGCGCCAAAATCAAAGTCGGCGAAAGGATGGCGGATTTCACACTATCCGAAGCCGGCGGCGGGAAGGCTCGCTCGCTCTACGAACACAAGGGGAAGAAAGCCGTCGCGGTGATTTTCATTGCCACGCAGTGCCCGTATTCGAATGCCTTCAACCAAGTGATGGCGAAGTTGGCGGGCGAGTATGCCAGCCGAGGCGTCGCCGTAGTCGGCATCAACGCCAACAAGTCTGAACTCTCGGCGCAGGTTGCCGAACACGCGCGAACCCACGCCCTGGGCTTTCCAATTTTGAAGGATGAAGGCAACGTCATTGCCGACCGGCTGGGCGCCTCCGTGACTCCCGAGGTCTTCTTGCTGGACAGCACCTGGACGCTTCGTTATCACGGCGCACTGGGAAACAGCGCCCATCCCACGACGAAGCCGGAAGAGGCGACCGACGCCGAATTCCGCCCGGCGCTCGACGCGGTGCTCTCAAGCCAACCCGTCGCCATGACCGAGACCAAGGCGTTCGGCTGCACGATCAAGCGCCTCTAGGACAGACGTTGTGGGTGCAATCCGTACGCGAAGAATCCATCTGCTCCTCATGGTGTTGCTGGCGAGCATCGCCGGTTGCTCCCAATCGGCGACTCCTCCTGAGCCTCCTCCCCCGCACAGTATCCTTGATCTGAACGAAGAAGGTTGGCAGCAGATTTTGGCCCGGCATCGCGGCCGCGTGGTTCTGGTAAACTTCTGGGCCACGTGGTGTGAGCCCTGCCGCGAGGAATACCCGGCGCTCGTGCGCTTGCACAATACCTATCGCTCTCAAGGACTGTCGCTCCTGGCCATCTCGATGGACGAACCGGAATCCGTCCCTGCCATTGAGCGATTCCTGAAGTCCCGAGGCGCGCAATTCGGAAGTTACCGCCACAACTTCCGCGACTTCGGCAAGTTCATCGACACGGTCAATCCACGCTGGGGCGGGGGAATTCCCGCGAGCTTCCTCTTCGATCGCCAAGGAAAATTGGTCGAAAGTTGGCAGGGAGCGACCAGCTTTGAGGAATTCCTGCGCGCCGTAGAGCCGCTGCTTCGCTGAAGGGTCTTCCCCGACGCCGCAGGTCTCTGCGTCAACCTCCCGAGGGGGGAGTGCAGCGTCCGGCAGACGACGGGTATGAGCCTGGGATTTCAGACCGGGTTCGAGCCCCCGCCTAGCGGCGCTTGACCGCCAAGGCCGCCATCACTTTGGTGCGCTCGGTGGCGATGAAAGTTACGATTTCCTGCACAGCTGCTTCGTTGTGTTCCGGGCCCTGGTCCGGCTTAAAGCCGAAGTCGTTTCCGCCGGTGGCCACGCGCACCAGGGCAACGGCACCCAAACGCAGGTTGGGGTCTTTGTCCCGCAACGCCCGGTTGAAAATCCGCTGGCCGTTGTCCACCCCGCCGACGATCTCGATGGGCGGCGGCGTCTTGTGACGGTTGACGACTTGCTCGGGAGTGAGCGCGCTGCCTTCCGTGAAACGCCAGATGCCGAACCGTGTCGCATCGAGGGCGTGATTCGACTCGCGGGTCGCTTCCATCCGCTGCTGAAAGGTGTCGGCCTCCGCAGCGGGCTCGCCCGGCGTCCCGCCGGTCGCCGCCTGCGCGGCGGCAATCGCTTCGTCGAGCATATGCGCCATCGCGGCGATGCCCTCCGTTCTGCCCAGCACCGTAAGGACATTGGCGGGAGCGACGCGCTTCAGCGGATCCGTGCTCATCAGCATCGGCAGGAGGCGCGGAATGGCTTGCTCCTTGAGTGGGATGAAAGCCGCGAACAACTCCGCCGACGTCCGCGGATGAGAAAGTTGCTGGAGCAAGTATTCCAAGTCGCCCTTTCGCGCCGAGTCGAGCGGCGGACTCAGTTCCACCTTGCCCGTTCTCAATTCATCGGTTTCGACATGGACGCTGGGTTTATCCTGCTTGGCTTTGCGCTCGCGCTCCTGGCGCGCCAACTCGCCCAGCGACTGCGCAGCAGCCACCTGCGCCAGAAGAACCAGACTGATGAACAATCCCCATGCGCTTCTCATTGCAGCCCCCCGTGAGAGAATACCTTCACGCCTTGCGTGACCGAGTCGTTTGCAGCGGATTATCTCACAGAATCCCTCCCGCTGGAACCCGGCGGCCGGCGCTCCTTAGCGAGCCAGAACCCAGCGGCCCAACAGCACCAGGCCCGCCAGCAGCTTTGCGCCATCCAATCCCGTAAAGGCGCCGTGAAAGGCGCGAAAACGCGCCATCTCCGGCGGCGCGGGATCACGCGGTACAAAATCGATCTGACGGCCAAGCGCCACGATCTCCGGGGTGATGTAAAGAGTCAACACGGCAGCGAGCGTCAGCATCGCACCCGCGATGGCCAAATCGGTTGTGTTTCGAGGAGTGTGCCGCAGCATCAGAACGAAAAGAAGCACTCCAAAGACAAGCTGAGCCCAGCCGTAAGCACGGAAGTATGTGCGATTGATTTCCGAAGTAAGGTAACGCAAGACGACGCGCGTCTGGTCAGCGCTCATCGTCTTGGCGGCGTCGGCCAACTGCGGGTCGGACCGCTGCAAAACTTGGGCGACGGTTCGAAAACTGCCGCTGGCCGCAAACCACACGGCGACCGTTATCGCCACCCAGGCGCTTAGGACTGCGAGTGCCAACAATCGAGTTCGCTCCATGGAATTAGGAAATTATGAATGATGAATTATGAATTGAAAACCGGACCCTGTGGGGCAAAGGTCATCATTCATCATTCAGAGTTCAATGTTTCGCCAGACCAGACCCAGTCTCGAGCCGCTGTTGTCAGACGACCGGCGTCGCGGTCTTGCGTGGCGGGTTGAAAAAGGGAACCGCCGCCACGGTGACCGGCACTCTGTGCCGAACCGCTTCGACCGTTAATTCCATCTGCAGCCGCGTGCCCGGGTGCCCGAACCCCGCCCGGACGCTCCCGAGCGCGATCATCTTCTTCAAGGTCGGCGACCACGTCGTGGAAGTTGCTCGACCGACCTGATCTCCATCGCAGTAAACCGGCACGGCCACGCGGGAAGCGGTGCTCGGCGCCTGCGGGGCGAGGTCGAACTTCTCGTAGATCTTCTCCACTTCGGTCCAGTCGATCTCGAGGCCCACCAACCGGCGCGCCGGGCCGCCCGCGCGTTGCTCCGCGACGAGGGCCGAGCGGCCGATGAAGTGCTCCTTCTCGAGATGCACCAGACGTCCGAAGTTGAGCTCGAAGGGCGAATACCGCTGGGATTCGATCAGCGCCTTCTTGCTGCTGATGTAGTCAACTTCAATCAGCAGCAGGCCCGCCTCGATGCGCGCCACGTCCAGCGCCAGCATGCCGGCGGCCTTGACGTCGAATTCGCGGCCGCCATCCATAATCGCGTCCCAGACTTTCACGGCGTCGTTCCACTTCATCCAGATCTCGTAGCCAAGGTCGCCCGTGTAACCGGTGCGGGAGATATCCACCGGAACACCGGCGATGGCCCCGTGCGTCACGCGGAAATACTTGAGGTTTTGAATGTCGGCGTCGGCAATCTTCTTGAGGAGCCGCCCGGAGGTCGGCCCTTGCAACGCGAGCGCTGCGACTTCTTCGGAAATGTCTTCGATCGAGACCTCCAAACCCAGGGCGTTTTGCCGGAACCAGCGCAGGCTGGGGTCGGCGGCGGTCCAGCGGTAGGTATTCTCGTCGAGCCGCGTGATGGTCCCATCGTCGATGACCTTTCCCTGCTCGTCGCACCAGCAGCAATAAATCACCTGGTTGACGCTGACCTTGGTGATATCGCGAGCGATGATCCGGTTCACCAGCTTCGTCGCGTCCTTGCCGCTGACCAGGTACTTGAACAGCGGAGTCACATCGATGAGCGCGGCGGCATTACGGATGGCGTTGTACTCGTGCTCGTGGTGCGTCTCGTAGACGCTGACCGTGTAATAGCCCGACCACTCGCGATAGCTCAAACTGTGGCAGAGCTGGAAAGTCCTCTCGTGAACCGCAGTTCCGACTGGCAAAGAAGCCTCCTAATCTATTGGGAAGTTCTTAGGCGTTGACGGAGGAGATCGCTGGCAAGATGGCCCAGCGTTACGCGCTTGCGGCGCGCTCGGGCGCGGAGCGCTCTGACAACGTCGGGCGCGATGGGGATTTCGTAGTGGCGGCTGCGCAACTCGCTCACCACCTTCACAGTCCTGAAGGCGCCAGGGTAGTCGGTCGTATCGTGATTGTCCCAGAAGCGCGCCGCCTCATCGTAGCTGGCGAACTCCTCGGAAAGTGGGTCAATGAACTTTTTGCTGCGCATCAAAGTATCTCCACCAGGTCTTTATCATCTCGCGGGCCGAAACCCGATGTTAGCCAATCTCAGACATCCGTGCAATCTCGAACCGATCGCGGCGCCCTGTTGCCTACTGACAAACTCCGACCGCGCCTGTAGAATGTGCGCTCAATTTCCATTCGGCGATTGAAGGTCGCGGAAACGGGACAAGAGGCTTCATGAGTTCGAAGTACGACGCCATCATCATTGGTGGCGGGCACAACGGACTGGTCAGCGCCGCCTACCTCGCGCGCGCCGGGAAAAAAGTTCTGGTGCTCGAGCGTCGCCACGTGCTGGGCGGCGCCGCCGTCACCGAGGAGATTTTCCCCGGCTTCAAGGTTTCCGTCTGCTCCTACGTGGTTTCGCTGCTGCGCCCGGAGATCATCCGCGAGCTCGACCTGCCCCGCCACGGACTCGAAATCCTTCCTCTGGACGGCACCTTCACGCCCATGCCGAGCGGCGACTACCTGTGGCGCGTGAACGACCACGCCCAGACGCGCCGCGAAATCGCCCGCCATTCCCGCCTCGACGCCGAGGCTTACGATGAATACGGCCAGGCGATGGCGAAGATGGCGAAGTTCGTCAAGCCCATCCTCAGCATGGTGCCGCCCGATCCCACCAAGCTCAGTTACAGCGAACTGAGCAAGCTGCTCTTCCTTGGCCGCCGTTTTCAGTCGCTGCCGGGGCCGGACAAGTACAACCAAGTCCAGTTGATGACCATGAGCGCGGCGGACTTTCTCGACCAGTGGTTTGAAACCGACGTCCTCAAAGCGACGATGTCGGCCTCCGGCATCATCGGAACCTTTCTGGGTGTGCGCTCGCCCGGGACCGCCTACGTGCTGCTCCATCATTACATGGGCGAAATCGATGGCGCGTTTCGCTCCTGGGGATTTGCGCGGGGCGGCACAGGAGCGATCTCAAACTCCATCGCCGACGCCGCGCGCGAGGCGGGCGCAGAAATCCGCACCCAAGCGCCCATAGCGAAAATCCTGGTCAAGAACGGAAGCGCCGTGGGCGTAGCGCTCGCGAATGGCGACGAGTTTTTCGCGGATATCGTCTCTTCCAGCGTTGATCCCAACCTGACTTTCCTCAAGTTGATTGAGCCCGGCCAGTTGCCAGAGGAGTTTCTGGAAGAAGTCCGGCGCTACAAATTTCGCGGCTCCTCTGGAAAAGTGAACCTTGCGCTCGACGCGCTGCCGGATTTCCAATGCCTGCCGGGGCCGGGCGCGCACTTGCGCGGCGCAATCTCGATTTCGCCCTCCGTCGATTACATGGAGCGCGCCTACGATGACGCCAAGTACGGCGACTACTCGCGCCGGCCGTACATCGACATGGTCATCCCCACGCTGACCGATCCGTCCGTGGCGCCACCCGGCAAGCACATTCTTTCCTGCTTCGTGCAATACGCGCCCTACAAGCTTCGCGAGGGCACCTGGGATGAGAAGCGCGAAGCCTTCGGCGACACCGTCATCGACACCATCGCCGAGCACGCGCCGAATCTCAAGAACATCATCATCGGCCGCCAGGTGCTGACGCCGCTCGATCTCGAACGAGAGTTCGGCCTGACGGAGGGAAACATCTTCCAGGGAGAGCTGACGCTCGAACAACTGTTCTTTCTGCGCCCCGTGCCGGGCTGGGCTGAATATCGCACGCCCATTAAAAACCTCTACATGTGCGGCTCGGCAACGCATCCCGGCGGCGGCATCATGGGCGCGCCGGGGCGGCTCGCGGCGATGGAGATTTTGAAGGACTGGAAATCTTGAGAATTCAGAAGCAAGAAGCCAGAAGCAAGAAGCAGGGAGGAATTGCGATGACCATTGAGCGTGAGCCCGCCAAGACTTTCCGCGACCTGGTGGTCTGGCGCAAAGCGCATGAGTTTGTCTTGGCGGTTTACCGATTCACGACAGGATTTCCAAAGCACGAAACCTATGGCCTCGTTGGCCAGATGCGACGAGCCGCTGTTTCCATTCCTGCAAACATCGCGGAAGGTTTCGGCAAGCGCGGCAAAGCAGACAAAGCCCGATTCATGAACATTGCCGAAGGCTCGCTGGAGGAAAGCCGGTACTACCTTATCCTCGCAGAGGACTTGGGCTATGGCAAGACTGGGCATCTCACGAATTCCCTGGAGGAAGTCAGCCGGCTCTTGGGTACTTACGCGAGAGCCATCCTGGCTTCTGTGGCCTGACTTCTGGCTTCTTGCTTCTGGCTTCTTGCTTCTTACTTCCTGTACCCATGGCAAAGACTCACGACCTCGTGATCCTCGGCGCCGGCCACAACGGGCTGATCACGGCGTTCTATCTCGCCAAGGCCGGGCTGAAACCGCTCGTGCTGGAACGGCGTCCCGTCGTCGGTGGCGCGGCCATCACGGACGAATTCCATCCGGGCTTTCGCTGCTCGACGCTGGCACACTCCGCCGGACCGCTGGCACCGCAAATCGTTCGCGATTTGCGGCTCGAGCGCCACGGCTTGCAAGTGATTCAGCCGAGCGTGCGGGTGTTCGCCCCTTGCCCCGACGGGCGCGGCTTGGTGCTCTACGACGATCCAGAGAAGGCCTCGCGGGAGATCGCCAAGTTCTCGACCCAGGACGCCGAGAAGTTTCATGAGTTCGCTCGGGTGCTGGCGCGCATGGCCAAGGTGCTCAACCACGTCTTGTCGCAGACCCCGCCGTCGATTGATGATCCGAGTCGAGGCGACCTCTGGCACATGGTCAAGACCGGCAAGGCGCTGCGCGGGCTCGGCAAGAAAGATATGTTCCGCCTGCTGCGCTGGGGGCCGATGGCCGTGGCAGATCTGGTGGCCGAGTGGTTTGAGACCGAACTCCTGCGGGCTACTGTAGCCGCGCACGGAGTCTTCGGGGCGTATCTCGGGCCGTGGTCCGCAGGTTCGAGCGCCTTGCTGCTGCTGCGGGCGGCGGCTGATCCGCATCCCGCCGGAGCCACGGCTTTCGTCAAGGGCGGTTTGGGATCGCTTGCGCATGCCCTCGCTCGAGCGGCTCGCGAGGCCGGCGCGGAAATCCGTACCAACGCCGACGTGGCCGAGATCCGCGTGAAGGACGGCACGGCGACCGGCGTGGTCCTGGCCAGTGGCGAAGAGATCGGGGCCAGGATGGTCATCTCCAACGCCGACCCGCGGCGGACATTGCTGCGCTTATTGGATCCCGTGCACCTCGACCCGAGTTTTGTGGCCATGATGCAGCATTACCGCTGCTCCGGAACCGTCGCCAAAATCAACCTGGCGCTCGGCGGGCTGCCGTCGTTCACGGCGCTTCAAGATGTAGCGCCGGGCTTGAGCCCGGCAGGGGGTGCCGGCCTGAAGGCCGCCGCTACGACGGGCACAGAGGAAGCGCTGGCGGGGCGCATTCATATCGGGCCGGAGATTGACTACCTCGAGCGCGCTTTTGACGACGCGAAGTACGGCGACTTCTCGCGCGCGCCGGTCCTCGACATCGCCATTCCCACTCTCACCGACTCTTCGCTCGCGCCCTCCGGCCAGCACGTGATGTCGATCTACATGCAGTTTGCCCCGTTCAAGCTGAAGTCTTCTGATTGGTACGCACAACGCGACGCGCTCGGCGATACGGTCATCAAAACCCTTGCCGCCTACGCGCCAGACCTTCCCGGGCTGGTGCTCCATCGCCAGGTCATCACGCCGCTCGACCTCGAAGAGACCTACGGCCTCACCGGCGGTCACATCTTCCATGGCGAACTGGCGCTCGACCAGTTCTTCACGATGCGGCCCGTTTTGGGCTGGGCGCGGTACGCGACCCCCATCAGCGGGCTCTACCTCTGTGGCTCGGGGACGCATCCGGGCACGGGCCTCACCGGCCTTTCCGGCGCGAACGCTGCGCGCGAGATCCTCAAGGACTGGAAGAAGCTGAACCGAGGCTAGCCTGAGCCTCGCCCGGCGCGCGGACGCGAGGGGGCCGCTGGCTGCCACAGCGGGGGCTGGGGAACTGTGGTTTTCCTGACGCTGATGAATGCCTTGCCATTAACCTCAGTGGATTCAATAAGATAATGGGAATATTGGTACAATAGGCGTGTTTTCAAATAGATAGAGGCTTTTGATTTCCGTCAGAATATAAGTCTTGTATGTTCAATGGGTTAAAGGCTTCGGATTTTCGTTTTGGGTGTTCCACCAGAAATCTCTCCGGAATCTGATAAGCAGCCGCCATTTCCGGCCGCCCCTTATCTGGAAGTGGGTCCCAGTTGTTCCACCAAGTAGAAACATACAAATTTAGCCTATCACACTCCTCCGCTTTTGTCAAGAGAAAAAATGTCAACACCGGCCGCCGGGCCGACGCCACCGGACGGAAACGGTTTGCACGCCGGTATCATCACGAGTAGACTGGGCGCAGAGTCTGCCCACATGCCGAACGCGACCACCACGGCCCGCTCTCGGATCGAGCGCGCCTACGAGCGCGGCAACGCCTGGACGCAAAAGCTCCTCGTGCAAATCCGGCCCCGAGTCTCGCTCGCCTCGGGGAGTCTGCTCGTCCTGCTGACCTTATTCCTGCCCATCGGATACGAAGCCTGCGGTCCTCGCCGCACCGGATACGAATTGATGGCCGGGGAAGGCGGTTGGCCAACCTTTCTCTGCATTTCATATACGCCGTTGGGGCAGGATTTCTACCGGCTGGTTTTGTTGCTGGCATCCTTTACTCTGCTGCTGGCCCTGGTCTTCAGTTTTCGTCCCGGCGTCATGCGCAACAGGCTCCTTGCCGAGCGGCTCGTTCTGTTGAGCGGCGCTCTCTCCCTGTTCCTGGTGAGTGACACCACGGCGCTCCTGGCGGTTACCGCGGGCGACCAGGCCAGCCCGGCGGCCTTCATTCCATTCATCGCCTCCTGCCTGGCTCCGGGATTGTTCTGGCCACGAAGGAGTTTCCTCGCGTGGGTCGGCGTCATTGCCAGCGCAGTATCCCTGCTCTTCATTTTGGATATCCTGGGGATGTCGGACGGCCAGACCATGTGGATTCTTCTGGGCACAGGTGTCATCTACTCGCTGGTCCCCTTGGGATTGTGGTACAGGTACGGCTTTGCGCCGCGGCCCGAGGCTCGTGCTCAGAGCGAGGTCATTCTGCGTGGCGTGGTTGCTTTCTACTTTCCCGCGGTCTTAGGCAATTTCTGGTTTTTGGGTGTTGCCATCAAGGAAGGAGTGTGGGGTTTCGTCCCCTGCTACTTCGGCATCCATCTCATCGCACTTGGCTACTTGCGGCTCAAGCAGGAGCACATGCTTCATTCCGTGGAGCCCACGCCGGATCAACCATGAAGCCGAATTCGTCGGAGAACGCCCGTCGTTACGAGGGCAGAGTCTTCGGCAGGCCGTTCTTGAGCGCCTCGATGTGCAGGGGCGTGGTGCCGCAGCAGCCGCCGAGCACCTGTGCGCCCAGGTTCGCCCACTGGCGCGCCGCGGTCAGGTACTGATCGGGCGGGTATTCGTCGGTGAACATCCAGTCGGGGGGATCGAAGCGGCCCACGTGCGCGTAGCCGCCCATGGGCATTCGGTAATGCTTTGAGAGTTCGCCGAGCGCGCGCGTGATGTCGGGCACAGGCGCGCAGTTGAAGAGCAGGACATCGGGCTCGATGCCCGCCAGTCCTTTGCAGACCTCCGCGGCGGTCTCGCCGTTCAGCAGTCTTCCGTTCCAGTCGCAGACGAAACCCACCCAGCCGGGGATACCGATTTCGCGCGCGGCTTCCAGCGCCATGCGCGCTTCCTTCGAGCTGTTGAAGGTTTCGAAGAGCATCAAGTCGGCGCCGCCGTCCTTGAAGGCCTGGACGATTTCGCGATACTCGCCGCGCATGTCCTCGACGCTGGGCGCGTGGTCGGGCCGGAAGCACCAATCGAGCGTGGTCATGGCGCCGGCGATGCAGACGTCGGGGCGGCCGGTTTGCTCGCGGGCTTCCTTGACGCGCTTCACGCCTTCGCGGATAAGAAACGGCGCGCGCGCTTCGAGGTCCGGAGCGCCAATGTCATGCATGTGGTCCGGGTCGGCGAAGTGGTTCATGTAGCTGCGGCGCGCAAGCTGAAAAGTGTTCGTCGAAATGACGTCCGCCCCGGCGCTGATGTAGTCGGCATGAATCGAGCGGATGGCGTCCGGCTCGCTCTCCACTTTGTGGCCTTCCCAGGTCACGCCGCGGCGCAGCATCTCGCTGCCAATGCCCCCGTCCAGAATCACGATCTCGCGCCGGGCCAGCCGGTCTTGCAGTTTTCCGTAGCGTTCGGTCATGCATTCCTCGATGAGAGCAGTTATCAGTTCTCAGTTCTCAGTTGTCAGTTGTCAGTATTCAACCCAAATCGAATCTCGTCGGTATTTTTGCCATTTGATTTCTTACTTTTTCCTTTTGATTTTCCTTCTCGCCGGCTGTAGCGCCGCTCTATGAGCGGCGGCGGGGAAAACCGGCGGTCATAGACCGCCGCTACAGCCCCTCGCGCAGCGCGCGTATGTGCTCCGGCGTTGTCCCGCAGCAGCCGCCGATGGCCTGCGCCCCGAGCTTCTTCCACTCGCGCGCGGCTTCGAGATAACGCGCGGGCGGAAACGCATCGGTGCCGGTGAACTTGGGATAGAAACCAAATTTCCAGCTCGGCGGATCGTAGCGGCCGATGTGCGCGAACGCTCCCACCGGCCCGGCGCGATGCTTGCGCAATTCGGCGAGTGCCGCAGTGACGACGTCGAGCGGCGCGCAATTCACGGCGACAATATCCGCGCCCAGAGGCTCAATGGCCTTCACCGCATCGGCGATTGTCTCCTTGCTGAGCAAGCGAGCGTTTTCTCTGGCCACAAAGCTCACCCAAACCGGCAACCCGGCGGCGCGCGCGGCCTCGCAGGCGACGCGCGCTTCGGCGATGGTGTTCATCGACTCCAGCAGAATGAAATCCACGCCTGCCGACTTCATCTGCTCGACGATTTCGGCGTGCTCGGCGCGGCACTGGTCGGGCGGCGGAGAAAGGTCGGGACGATAGGAATGTTCGAGCGGCGAGATGACTCCGGCGATGGCCACCCCATCGTTCTCGCGACCCGCCTGGCGACGCGCCTCGCGCGCCAATTCCACCGCCTGCCGCACCAGTTTCCCGGCTTTGTGCTCGAGGTCCTTCGCGCCGATGCGGCGCATGTGCTCGAGACCGTGAAAGAGGCTGAGGTAGGCGCGGCGGTTGAGCTGGAACGTGTTGGTCTTGATGACGTCGGCGCCCGCCGCGATGTAGTCGGCGTGAACCTGGCGCACCATTTCGGGGCGCCGTTCGATCCCGTGGCATCGCCAGTAAACGCCGCGGCGAAGAACCTCCGTCCCTACGCCGCCGTCGAGGAGCACAGTCTGCCCGCGCGAGAGTTTGTCTTTGATCGCCTGATAGCTCATAGGATTTTGATCGAATGCCCCGCTGAATGCCGCGTCATTATACTCCGCGCGTCAAGCCCCCTGCCGCCTTGGTTGCGGGGCCGGATTAAACCCGATATTCTTAGCAGGCCCGAAAATACAAATCCGAGGGCGCCGCTTGTGCCGGGCGAGGCTTGATGAACCGCGTCCTAATCCTCCATTACCACGAAATCTGGCTGAAGGGCGGCAACAAACACTACTTCCTGAGCCGCCTGATCGCGGCGGTGAAGCACGCGCTGGCGGACCTGCCGATGCAAGGGCCGCAGTTCATCTCCGAGCGGCTGCTGATCGTTCCACGTGACGAGGCGGCGATTCCTCAGGCGGTCGAGCGCTTGCGTCGCGTCTTCGGGCTGGCTTACGTGGCGCCGGCGCGCGAAGTCCCGAGCGGCCTCGAACACCTCGCTCCTCTCGCCTGCGAGATGATGGCAGAGAGGAATCCGCGCAACTTTGCCGTGCGCGCCAAGATCGCCGACCAGGATTTCGAGATGAACTCCATGGAACTGGAGCGCGCCCTGGGGCGCGCCATTTTGGACCATCTGCGGGCGCGCGGAAGCGACGTGCAGGTCAAGCTCAACAAACCCGAAGTGACTTGCTCGGTGGAAGTGATTCCCGGCAAAGCCCTCGTCTATACCGAGCGCGTGGAAGGCCCCGGCGGCCTGCCCCCCGTGACGAGCGGGCGGCTGGTGGCGCTGCTTTCCGGCGGATTCGATTCCGGCGTGGCGGCCTACAAAATGATGCGCCGCGGCGCGCACGTCATCTTCGTGCACTTCTTCGGCCCGCCGTCCCCGGCGCGCGGCTCGTCGAAGCCGATTGCGGAAGAGCTCGTGCGCGTCTTGACACCTTATCAGCTCACCTCCCGGCTCTACCTGGTTCCCTTCGACTCGGTGCAACGGCAGATCGTGGCGGCAACCGAGGAGTGTTACCGCGTCTTGCTCTATCGGCGGATGATGGCGCGCATCGCGCGCGAAATCGCGCGGTCCGAGCGGGCGCTGGGCCTCGTGACCGGCGACAGCGTCTCGCAGGTCGCCTCGCAGACGCTGCACAACCTGGCGGCGCTCGACCGCGGGCTCGACCTGACGGTTTATCGCCCCTTGGCGGGCGATGATAAATCCGAGATCCTGAAGCTGGCCCGGCAGATTGGGACCTATAGGATATCCTGTGAGCCGTTCGAGGACTGCTGCCCGCGCTTCATGCCCCGCTCGCCGGCCATCTTCTCGCGCGCGGAGCAGTTGGAGCAGGCCGAATTGGGGCTCGATCTCAACGCCCTCGTCACGCTGGGATTGGAAGGCGCCACGGCGCGCGATTTCAAATTCGCGAACGGTGCGGTCTCGGTCAGCGATGCGGCGCCGCGGCGATTGGAGAAGCTGCTCGAGCGGTGGAAGGGGCATCCCGCCTCCCAGAGCACGCCGGTCGAGCCCGCGACTCCTCGCCCCCGCGTTCCTTGACGACTTTCCCAACGCTCTCTATACTCTTTTCAGAACAGAAGGCGAGATTGGAAGATGAAGCAGGTCCTGGGCGCAGTGGTTCTGGTCGGCGCGTTGGCCGCCATGCTGGCGGCGCAGAATCCCGAGCCGCCCAAAAATCCCGCGAGCGGTTCGTCGCAAGTTGCGACGGAGAGCAAGCCCATCCGAGTGCTCGTGGACCTCGTCAACGTCCTCTTCACCGTCACCGACAAGAAAAACCGCCTGGTGCTCGACCTCATCAAGGACGACGTCCGCGTCTTCGAGGACAACCAATCGCAATCGATTCGTTACTTCAGCCGCGAGTCCGACCTGCCGCTGCGCATCGCAATTCTCATTGACACCAGCAACAGCATCCGCGACCGCCTGCGCTTCGAGCAGGAAGCGGCCGTCGATTTTCTGACCACCACCGTGCGCCCAAGCAAAGACCTTGCCTTCATCGTGGCCTTCGACGTGGAGCCGCAACTCCTCCAGGACTACACCGACAGCACCGAGAAACTCTCCAAGGCCGTCCGTGGCCTCCAGGCGGGCGGAGGTACAGGTCTTTACGACGCCATCTTTTTTTCCGCCAAGGAAAAGATGCTCTTCTTCCCGCCGCCTGAACCCTACCTCCGCCGCGTCATGGTCATCATCAGCGATGGCCGCGACAATCAGAGCGAACACACCCGCGAGGAAGCGCTGGCCATGGCCCAGCGCGGCGAAGTAACCATTTTCACCATCAGCACGAACCGCTCGGGCCTCTCGCAGCAGGGTGACAAGATTTTGAAGTACCTGGCGGAGGAAACCGGCGGACGAGCCTTCTTCCCCTTTTCCGCGAGCGACCTGGCAACCGACTTTCAGGAAATCGCGCGCGAGCTGCGCAGCCAGTACAGCCTGGCTTACGTTTCCACCAACACCGCCCACGACGGAACTTTCCGCGCCATCACCGTCCAGACCAAGAGCAAAGGCGTGCGCGTGCGCGCCAAGAGCGGTTACTTCTCACCCTCACAGTAGATTTCGGGTTACAGATTGCCGTTTGGGCCGGGCAAGAAGAGTCTTCTCTGTCCACTGTTCACTGTCCACTATTCACTGTTCACTCTTCCGCAGGAGCGTAGTAGCCGCGCCGAGCTTGGATCTTGTAGTCGCGGTCGCGCACCTTGACTTTGATCTTGCGGAAAGATCCGTCATGCTTGGGGTTCTGGGGTGAGTACCCAAGTTGATATTGCGTGCGGAGTTCGTCGGCGATCTCCTGGAAGGCCTGCGCAGTATCCTTGGCGCGGTTCACCTCGATGACGCGGCCGCCGGTCTCGTCGGCGTATTTCTTCAGGGTGGCATCGCCTCTGAAACCAAGGGTCTGACTCCAGTAAAACGCTCGATCGGTGATGGCGACAGAATAGATGATGACATCGGACTTCTGCGCGGCTTCCACGGCGTCGTTGAGTTTTATCTTGCTCCCGGTGTCCTCGCCGTCGCTTAGAATGATGAGCACCTTGCGCCCCACCTCATTCTTGAGCAGTTCGCGCGCCGAGAGATAAACCGCATCGTGCAGGTTGGTTCCGCCGCCTCCGCTCGTGGGAAAGGGGCCGGGCATCACCCCCTGTCCGCCGCCGTTGATCACCGTGTCGTCGATGGCGCGCGCCAGCAGCCGGTGATCGGCAGTGAAATCCTGAAGCAGCTCGACCTCGATATCGAAGTGCAGAACAAACGCCATATCCTTCGGGCGGAGCACCTGGCGGATGAAGGTCTTGGCTTCCTCCTGTTCCACTCGCAACACTCGTTCCTGGCTGGGGCTGGTGTCCACCAGGATCCCCAGCGTCAAAGGCGTGTCCGTCTCCCGCGAAAAATAACGGATTTCCTGAGGAGCGTTATCTTCGGTAAGTTCAAAATCATCACGGTTGAGGTTCGTGACCGGGCGCTTCTTGTCTTTCACCACCGCGTAGACGTTGACGACGCTGGTTGAGACCTTCAGCGTCTGGTCGGCTGTCGCGGGCGGCGTTTCCTGGCTCACGGCACGAGGGGCGACGAGACACAGGAAGATCGCGCCCAGCGCGAGCCCGCGCCAGACAGCCAATTGAAATCGCCTGGCCGGATCGGTCAAACGCTCCTCCGTGAAGTCATCTGATACATTCCCTATGATTAGATGCAGGGCGGCTGCTTCGCGGTGGCCCAACCCCTCGCTTCGAGCCTCACGTTCTTCGGAAATCGCCAAAATCTCAGCCTCGCTGCCTTCACCGAACTCGACGCTTTCACCCTTGATGTTATCCGTCGTCGGGCGTGCTGCAGTCACGTGATGTGACGTATCGATGAGCGTGATGGGGGCGTCCGGCGAAGTTTCCCGGCATCAATCGTTGCGACGCGATCAGAGAAAAGTCCGGATTTGTGTCGCGGTTCATTTTCCGGTTTTTGATTTTTTCCGCGTCTCGATCACTTTCCTCTTGACAAGATTGTGCGCAATCCTTATACATGGAGACTGAATACGCGCTCCGCCAGCTTCGCTGGCGCGAACATCTAAAGATTCGAGAGGAGAATAAAATGGCAGCGAAAAAGAAAGCCAAGAAGAAGCGGTAAGCTTCTTCACAGAAGTTTGGAACCGTCGGGGATGCAGCGATGCATCCCCGAAGTTTTTTCGGTGGGTCTCGAACTTCCTTCCCACCTTCGCGAATCTCCTCCGTTCCTCTCCCCGCGAGTTCATTTTCAGCCTGTCGAATCGCGGTCTGGCGCGGCCAGCGCGCGCGGCGTCTCGTCCACCGGCTCGAGTTCGATGATCTCGTCACCGGTCGCGGCTCCCAGTTCCTTGAAGCGCCGCGCCGACGGCAGCACGCGAGATTCCAGCGAACCTACCGCCTTGTTGTAATTCTCGATCGAGCGCCGCAGGGCGCTCCCCACCGCTTCAAAATGCTCGAGAAATGTCCGCACGCGATCGTAGAGTTGCTTGCCGAGCTCACTGACGGCCTGCGCGTTCTTTTCCATCCGTTCCTGCCGCCAGCCGTAAGCCACGGCCCGAAGCAAGGCGATGAGTGTCGTGGGCGTGGCGAGGATTACCCGTTTCTCCATGCCGTCTTCGATGAGCGTGCGGTCCTGCTCCAGGGCCGCGGCGAAGAAGGATTCGCCGGGAAGAAACAGCACTACCATCTCCGGCGCCGGATCGAACTGCTCCCAGTAACTTCGCGCCGCGAGCTGGTTCATGTGGGCGCGCACGAGCTGGCCGTGCTTGGCGAGAGATTTGCTGCGGTCCTCTTCGCTGGCGGACCCCGCCGCATCCACGAACGCCTGCAACGGAACTTTGGCGTCCACGGCGATGCGGCGACCGCCCGGCAAGCTCACAATCATGTCCGGCCGCTGCCGGCCGCTTTCACCCGTTAGGGTTTCCTGCTCCGTGAAGTCGCAGTGCTCCGACATGCCGGCGAGTTCCGCGACCCGCCGCAGCGTCATCTCGCCCCAGCGCCCGCGCACCTGCGGCGCGCGCAAAGCGTTTACCAGGCTGCCGGTCTCCTTTTGCAGTTGCTGATTCGCCGCCGCGAGGGTTCGGAGCTGTTCGTCGAGAGCCCCGTACGCCGATTGCCGGGTCTTCTCCATATCCAGGATTTGCTTCTCGTAGCGGCCCAGTGCCTCGCGCAGCGGAGAGACCAACCCTTCGATGGCGGTCTGCCGCGTTTCGAGATCGCCTTTCGCCTGCGCCTGAATCGTCTCGAAGGTGCTCTTGGCGAGCGCGACAAACGCCTGGTTGTTGCTCTTCAGCGCCTCGGCGGCCAGCGCGTTGAAGGTGTCGGCAAGTTTCTGCCGCGCCTCGTCGAGGAGCCTCTTTTGGTCTTCGAGGTTCGCCTGCGCTTCCTGCAGCCGCGCTTCGGCGGTGGCTCTTTGCTCGCCTTCGGTCCGAAGCTTCGTCTGCAACTCCTCGACTTTCTGGCGAAGACTCTCAAGCTGGGCGCGGACCTCGTTCACGGTGCTCTCCGCGGCGCGCGTTCTTCCCTCCGCCTCGACTTGCAGGCGCGAAAGGATCGAGGTGGATCGCGCTTTCCCCCAGAACCAGGCCACCGCGCCGCCCAGAACCAGACCCACTACAAGCAGAAGCCATTCACTCATCATCGATCTCCTAGCCCCAAGCTTTGACGGGTTCGCTTGCCTTTTAGTAGGTCTCCTCGTGGGCAGGGCAGATCGCCACGAAATCGCACCACCGGCAAACATAGCCCGGCGTGGGGGCAAACAGCAAGCTCCGGATCTGCTCGGCCACTTCGTGGATCGTGGCAGCGGTCTCTTCCAGGTCTTTGGCCGTGCGCGCCGTCGAGACTGGATGATTGTTGGTCAGGTTGTAAAACGTCAGACGAGCGGGCTTCAAGCCAAGCTGCTCGCGCGCGGCCAACGCGTAAATCGAAAGCTGCAGGCTCTTGTCGGCGTCCTTTTGCGAGCGTGGCCGCCCGGTCTTGTAATCCACGAGCTCCACCGCCTGATCGCCAGTCGCGCCGAGCGGATTGACCTGGTCGATGCGTCCCTCCAGTTCAACATCCCCGAGCGGAAAGCGAAACGCGACTTCGGCCAGCACCTGGTCGGCCGCAACCGCAACCTGATTCTGTCGTTCGACGAATTCGTGCAGTTGCTCCAGCCCGGCGGTTTTGTAGGATTGCTCCTGGTAAGTGTCCTCGAATCCCGCGTCCCGCCAGGCGCGCAGGTAAAACGCTTCGATGGCTTCAAATCCCGGCAGCGACGTCTTGCGAAGTTCGAAATAGTGCCGCACCGACTGATGCATGATGTTCCCAAACGTCAGCGCCGGCTGCGGCCCGGTGGGAATCTTCAGGACATGGCTGAATTTGAACTTGAGGGGACAACTCAGATAATTCTCAATCGCTGTCGCGCTTAATTGGAGTTTTCCGTCGGGAGCGGCGGCGACCGGCTGACCAGCCCAACCGGCGACGTCAGGATGGACCGACGGCGCCACGGCAGCGTCGCTGAATAGTCCCGGTTGAGCTTCGCGCATCCGCGGCTCCGACAGAGCAAGCTTTTTGGGCTTCACTAGTGCTGCCTCTTCGGGCGGCGTTTCGGGAACCTGGATGCGTTCGATATCGCGCGCCGCAACCGCCGGGTTGGAGAGTAAATCGTCCACGAACGCGGAAGGCTTCTTGCCAGGCTTCACGACACTTGAAACAAACAGCCGCTCGCGCGCCCGCGTCATCGCCACAAAGAACAGCCGCCGTTCCTCCTGCTGATGAATATCCCGCGGCGGTTCCGGCCCCTTGCGCAATTCGTCGGGGAACTCGATCACTGGTTTCTGTGCGCTGTGAGGAAACCGCCGCGGCGCGACACTGAGGATGAAGACCACGGGAAATTCCAGGCCCTTCGCGGCGTGCACGGTCATCATCTGCACGGCGTTCGCTGGGTTTTCCGGCTCGGGAGCTTCGACTTTTCCGCCGGCATCCTGGAAGTATTGGAAGTACTCCATGAACTCGCGCAGCTTGCGTGTTTCGCTTTTCGCTTCCCAACCTTCGAGGAAATTGCGGAAAGCGTTAACGTAGACCCGATCCGAATCGCCGGGAAAAAACGCAATTTGCAGCTTCTCAATTAGCCGGTCGAACAGAACTGTTACCGGAAGCCGTTCCGCCAATTTCCTGAGGTCGGTTAGAACTGACTTCAACTCCGCCCAACCCGTCGCGCCCAACGCGCTTTGGGTGGAAGCTTTTTCCCACGATCCCAGAGCGTCGTAAAGGGAGCAGCGGTTCTTGCCCGCGGTCTTGCGCAGTTCGAGCGAAAGTTCTTCCGGGAAACGCCAGCGTGAGGCGAGCAGTACTCGCGTCAGGCTGATGTTGTGGTGTGGCGAATGAACCAGGTTCAGGTAAGCGACGAGGTCCCGCAGGATGACCGTCGAGAGGATCGAGAGTCCGCGGATCGCGAAAGGGATATTGCGCTGGCGAAACTCAGCAACCAGCGGGTCGCGATGGTTGTGGGCGCGGTAGAGCACGGCAATGTCGCCGAATAGCTGCTCCTCTTTCCAATGAAGCCGCGCGATCTCCTCGGCGATCCAGGCCGCTTCGCTGCGATAGTCGGGCGACTCG
Source organism: uncultured Acidobacteriota bacterium (assembly GCA_964613505.1). Classification (GTDB taxonomy): domain Bacteria; phylum Acidobacteriota; class Terriglobia; order UBA7540; family UBA7540; genus CAZTHM01. The sequence goes on from CAZTHM010000006.1 coordinate 22,531, forward strand.
AGCAGAAAGACTCGCTCTCCCTCGCCGTGTTCAGTGCGGAGCGGCTTCTTCTTCTCCTCGTGCGTGTTCTGGGCGATGACCACGTCAGCGGCGCGAAGAATGCGCTTCGTCGAGCGATAGTTGCGATGCAGGTTCACGACTTTGGCGCCCGAAAAGGCCCGGTGGAACATCTGGAAAGCTCCGTGCGCCGCGCCGCGAAAACGATAGATGGCCTGGTCGTCATCGCCCACCGCCGTGACGTTGCAGGGCGGCGCTACGAGCCGGCGCAGCAGCTCGACCTGAGCAAAATTCGTATCCTGGAGTTCATCCACAAGAACGTAGCGAAAGCGAGCGTGGTAGTAATCGAGAACCTCGGCCTCGCGGTCGAAGAGCCGGACGGCTTCGCTGATCAGGCTGCCCAGACTTGAGCCACCGGCGTCTTCGATCAGCTTCCGGCTGTTGCGGAAGACGCGGGCCAATTCCTTCCTTTTCAGAACCTCTTCTTCCTCCAGCTTCCGCTCTGCGGCGTCAAGGCGCGGCGCGCGCTGCTGGAATTCCGTTTCCATCTTGGCCACGAAAGCCTCGAAGTCGTCCGGCTCAATTAGTTCATCCTGGCATCGAGAAAAGAAGGCGTTCAGATCGTGCAGAAACGCCCCAGGCTCCGCGAGCTTCTGATAAAAGTCCAGTCCCAGCTCGGTCATGCGGCGCCGGAGAAAAATCCACACATCCACTTTATCCAGCAACCGTCGCTCGAAATGCCGCTTGCGCAGAACTTCGTAGCAGAACGAGTGGAAAGTGGAAATGTGCGGCAACTCGGACGGATTTCCCAGTGCTTTGCGGACGCGTTCTTTCATTTCCGCCGTGGCTTTGTCAGTAAACGTGACGGCGAGAAGGTTGGTCGGTTGAAGCCCCCGGACATTCTCCAGCAGCCAAACGATGCGCTCAGTGATGACTCGCGTCTTGCCGCTCCCCGGCCCGGCAATCATCAGCAGCGGCCCTTCGCCGTGTTCAACCGCCTGGCGTTGTTCGGGGTTGAGTTCGAGCATGGACGTACTTCACTCATTATTCCGCGAACGATTTGTCCGAAACAAGGCATTTCCTGAAGCATTTCTTGACTTGGCATAAACGCCGTGCCTATAATTCGTGCGGGTCAGAAAGCCATGCGCGAACCGGTTATCATTGCCGCCGTTCGCACCGCCATCGGCAAGTTTCAAGGTTCCCTCGCCTCCCTTTCCGCCGTCGAACTTGGGGCCTGCGTGGTGCGCGAAGTGGTGCGTCGAGCGGGAATCGAACCCACTCAAATCGACGAAATCATCATGGGCAACGTCGTTTCGGCGGGGCTCGGACAGAATCCCGCTCGCCAGGCGGGCCTGAAAGGCGGCCTCGCGAACCACGTCGCCGCCATGACCATCAACAAAGTTTGCGGCTCCGGCCTGAAAGCCGTCGCCCTCGCCGCGCAGGCCGTCCAGACGGAGAACGCGGAAATCCTCGTGGCGGGCGGCATGGAGTCGATGAGCAACTGTCCCTACCTCCTGCCGCAACTCCGCACCGGCCACCGGCTGGGCCACGGCAAAGTCCTCGACGCGATGATCACCGACGGCCTCTGGGACGCCTACGAAGACTTCCACATGGGCATGACGGGGGAACTGGTGGCGGAGAAATATCAGATCTCCCGCCAGCGGCAGGACGCCTACGCTGTCGAGAGCCACCGGCGCGCACTCGACGCCATCAAGAGTTGCCGATTCAAAGACGAGATTGTTCCGGTCGCCATCGCGCAGAAAAAAGGCGAGCCGAGTCAGTTTGCGAAAGACGAATCGCCGCGCGAGGATACGACCCTCGACGCTCTGGCAAGGCTCAAGCCCGCGTTCAAGCCCGACGGCACGGTAACGGCCGGCAATGCTCCAGGCACCAACGACGGCGCAGCGGCGCTGGTCGTCACGTCTCTCCAGACGGCTCGAAAACTGGGAAAGGAGCCGCTGGCTCGGATCATTGGCCAAGCGGTAAGCGGCGTCGAGCCCAAGTGGGTGATGATGGCGCCCGTGACGGCGGTGCAGTCGCTGCTGAAGAAAGTCGGCTGGAAACTCGAAGACGTTGACCTCTTCGAACTGAACGAAGCCTTCGCGGTCCAAGCCCTCGCCGTGATCCAGGAACTCGGCCTCGATCCCGCCAAAACCAATGTCAATGGAGGCGCGGTGGCGCTCGGCCATCCCATCGGAGCTTCCGGGGCGCGCATCCTCGTCACCCTGCTCTATGAAATGGCCCGCCGCAACGCCCGGCGCGGCATCGCAGCGCTCTGCCTCGGCGGCGGCAACGCCGTTGCCCTTGCCGTCGAAAGGGGAGATTGACCCGTCGGACCATTGAATCCCCTAGGTAATTAGATCCACAGAACTGGATTTCCAAATGACTCCACACTCTATCAAAACTATCGGCGTAGTCGGCGCAGGGACGATGGGGCATGGAATCGCCCAGGTGCTCGTGCGCGGCGGGTATTCAGTGATTCTGAATGACGTTGCACAATCGTATCTGGACCGCGCGGTGGATAGAATCTCGAAAGGATTAGCGCGCGATGTCGAAAAGGGCCGGATGACGGCGGAGGAGCGCGAGCAGGCTCTGGCGCGACTCAAGACCACGACGGACTTGCGCGCTCTCGCGGCGGCGGACTTCATCATCGAGGCAGTCATCGAAAACTTCGAAGCGAAGGCTGGAGTCTTCAAGGAGCTTGAAGCCCACGCCCGGCCGGAAGTGATCTTTGCCAGCAACACGTCGTCGATTTCCATTTCCAGGCTCGCGGCCGTGACCAAGCGCCCGGCGCAGTTCATTGGGCTGCACTTCTTCAATCCCGTGCCGGTAATGAAGCTCGTGGAAGTCGTGCCGGGTCTCGACACGTCTCCGCAGACGGTCGAGGCGGCCACGGCGCTCGCCACCTCTGTCGGCAAGACGCCCATCCGCGTGAACGACTATCCCGGCTTCGTCTCGAACCGCGTCCTGATGCCGATGATCAACGAAGCCGTGTTCTGCGTGATGGAGGGCGTGGCCGAACCCCAGGCCGTGGATGGTGTGATGAAGCTGGGCATGAATCACCCCATGGGCCCGCTCGAGCTTGCGGATTTGATTGGTTTGGATGTTTGTTTAGATATAATGAGGGTGCTGTACGAGGGGTTCCACGACTCGAAATACCGCCCCTGCCCGCTGCTCGAAAAGATGGTCGCGGCGGGGAGGCTCGGCCGCAAGACAGGACGGGGGTTTTACGAGTATCCTGAAGAAAGAAAGTAGAGCGAGGAGAGGGGGCCGAGAAAACTGCTCTTGCTGGTTTTGATTGGAAAGATATCTGCTGTATGCCGACGATACTTCGGAGCGGGCCGTACAGACTATTCTTCTATTCCGCGGACTATAAGGAGCCGCCGCACGTTCACGTGGAGCGCGAAGCGAAGACAGCCAAGTTTTGGCTAGATCCTGTCCGACTTCAGACGAGTGGCGGGTTTGGCAGAAAAGAAATCAGGAGTGTTCAGGGGCTGGTCGAAGAAAACGCCAGCAGTCTCTTGAGGAGTTGGAATGAGTTCTTTGAGCGTACAGGTCGAGAAACCGAGGGCCCAGCACGTCGCCATCACGAATGACAGTCTGGTGGTGGAACTGACGGACGGCCGGGCAATCTCTGTGCCTCTGGCATGGTACCCGCGGCTTTTGCACGGCAGTTCTGAGGAACGGAACAGGTGGCGCCTAATCGGCAACGGCGGAGGCATCCATTGGCCCGACCTGGATGAAGACCTGAGTGTCGACAGCCTGATCTTTGGGCGGCCGTCGGGTGAGAGTCCGACTTCACTCAAACGCTGGCTTGAAGGTCGCAGCGGACTCAAAAAGCGCGCGCGCAGTTCAACAGAAATGCGGGATCACAGAGTCGGATCCACATCATCCCGAACGGCACGGGTGCGGTAAGCAGAAAACCTTCGCTCAAAGGAATTCCCTGCGTCCCTCCGGGATGATGGACAGAGATCGACCGCTTCGGCCGCAGGATGGAAGGAGAGGCAAACTTGTATATCGCCATGGCGTCATTGTTACTGGTCCCGTGCCTCCTGGCGAAACTAGGCAGCGGGAGCCGATGGATCTGGTTGGGTGGCGGCGGCGTGTTCCTGTTTGTCTTTGCCCTGGGCACCGCCTTCGCGCTGTTCGGCGGCGAGGAGGCACGAGTTCCGTCGGGCGCTTTCCACGCGCTGACGGAATTGCTGATTGGCGTCAGGCTTTGGACTTTCATCGGGGCCTTGGGATTCACGCTGGCAGGATTCTCCTACATGCGGGAGCCCGAGAGCCACGGTGTACTCGGCAAGTGAAAGGAAGGAGTTATTAATGCCCGAAGATCGAACGGAAAAAAATAAAGCCATTGATCTGGCGCTGGCGCAGATCGAGAAGCAATTTGGTAAGGGCTCGATCATGCGGTTAGGCTCGAAGGAGGCGTTGGTGCCGGTCGAAGTGATTCCCACGGGCGCGATCTCCTTTGACGCCGCGCTGGGTGTGGGCGGAGTGCCGCGCGGACGGGTCATCGAGATCTTCGGGCCGGAGGCGAGCGGCAAAACGACCATCGCTTTGCACATCGTGGCGGAGGCGCAGAAGCGCGGCGGCATGGCGGCGTTCGTGGATGCCGAGCACGCGCTCGATGCCGCTTACGCCAAGCGCCTCGGGGTGGACGTGGACAACTTGCTGGTCTCCCAACCCGACTACGGCGAGCAAGCTCTCGAAATCACCGAGGCGCTCATTCGCTCAAACGCTGTCGATGTGCTGGTGATCGATTCGGTGGCAGCGCTGGTGCCCAAGGCCGAACTCGACGGAGATATGGGTGACTCACTGCCCGGCTTGCATGCGCGCCTGATGTCCCAGGCCATGCGCAAGCTGACGGCGGTAATCTCAAAGTCCAAGACCTGCCTGATATTTATTAACCAGATTCGCGAAAAGATCGGCATCATGTTCGGCAACCCCGAAACGACGACGGGCGGGCGCGCCTTGAAGTTCTATTCCTCGGTACGCATCGATATCCGGCGCATTGCCGCCATCAAGGATGGCGACCGGGTGGTGGGCAACCGAACCAAGGTAAAAATCGTCAAAAATAAAATTGCCGCTCCCTTTCGGGAGGCAGAATTTGATATCCTATA
>CAZTHM010000007.1:0-2803 GCA_964613505.1 uncultured Acidobacteriota bacterium
ACAGTGCGCCCTCTTACTATGGCGCTAGGGCGTTCCGTGGCTCGCTGAGGGTCTAAATTTGGCGCAGACAGCTAAATTTGAATTTGAGAACGGATCACCTGAAAAAAAGAAAGAAATTTTCGCAGATTTAGGTTCGAACCTCACCGAACGAGATTAAGGGACTCTTCGCCGGCGCGCGCCCAGCTTTTCCACTCTCCGGGCCCGGTGAGAATCCTGCCCCCATTGCCCTCAGTGGGTCCACATTACGCGCCCCCATCCGTCAACCTAGACTTGGTTTCCGCCTCTTGACGATTGGCGCTTTCCTCGTCAGTATGGTCGGAGGCGTTGCCTCGGGCCCGTAGCTCAGCTGGGAGAGCACTTGGTTTGCAACCAGGGGGTCGGGAGTTCGATCCTCCCCAGGTCCACCAGCTAACTCCTTACTCCCCAGTCTCTGGCGCCTGATCTTTATTGGACTTCCGGCACGGCCGGCAGCAACGTCCAGACAGGAATTCGGGCGAGCGATTCGAGGCTGCGTGTCCAGCGCTCAAGGGCCGCGCCGCGCGCCAACACGCTGGCGTTCCCGAACAAATCGCGAACCGCTTCAAAGAGCGGCTTCGGAGGAGGGAGGTTGACCAGGATCACCGCTTCGCCGGCGGGAATCTTGGCCAGAATCTTCGCGGCGCCGATGGCCGTATCGAGCCCGCCCAGTTCGTCCACGAGTCCCAGTTGCTTGGCACGTTCGCCGGTCCAGACGTGACCCTGACCGATTTTATCGACGGCTTCGACCTGCATGTGGCGGCCTTCTGCGACTCCCTTGAGAAACTCCCCGTAGACGTCGCGCATGTACTTCATGATGGACTCACGTTGAGTGGGCGTGAAGTTCTGGAACGGCCAGTCAATGGTGGAATTGTCGGTCGTCGTGATGGAGTCCTTCGTCAGGCCCAGCTTCTCATAGAGTCCCAGGATATTGAACTTGCCGGCGAAGATACCGATTGAGCCGGTGATGGTCCCCGGCTGAGCCACGATTCGGTTGGCCGACATCGCGATCCAGTAACCCCCCGACGCTGCAACGTCCGACATCGAGACCACCACGGGCTTCTGGCGTTTGGTCAGCAGGAGCTCGCGCCGGATGGCTTCGGAGGCAAAGCTGACGCCGCCGGGAGAATCCACGCGCAAGATAACGGCTTTGATCGAGCTATCCTCGCGGGCGCGGCGGAACTGCTCGGCGATCGTCTCCGATCCCATCACCTCGCCGCCCAGCGGGCTGTCGCCGCTCCGGCCGGGAAGGATCGAGCCCGTGGCATAGATCACAGCGAGCTTCGTGTGACCCGCGCGCTCGGTGCGCCGCAGATATTCGCTCAGGCTCAGGCGAGTCTCGTTTCCGCCGTTCCTCTGCTTGACGAGGTCGCGAACCTCGTCGTCGTAGGCGGTGCGATCCACCAGTTTGACAGCCAGCGCTTCCTGGGCGGTGAAGGGTCCCCTGGCGATGACCTTTTCCATCTCATCCAGTTTCATCCCTCGCGCTTCAGCAAGGCCCTGGAAATATTGGCGCGCTATGTCTTCCAGCAGCATCTGGTCGGCCTCGCGGTGCGCTGCGGTGTACTTCTTTTCGGTGTAAACGTTAGTGGCGTTTTTGTAATCGCCGATGTGGAGGAAATCGGGGTAAACAGCGAGTTTGTCGAAGGTCCCACGCAGAAAGGTGGTGGACGTCATCAATCCACGCACATGAAGGAGCGACGTGGGAAGCAAAACTACGGTTTGGCAGGCCGAGGCGAGGTAGTAAGAACGGTTGGTGCCGAATTCCAGGTAGGCCACGGAAAACTTTCCTTTGCGGTTGAACTCCCGGATCTTCTGCCGAACTTCCTGGATGTCTGCGATGCCCATCGTGGATTCACCCACCCGCAGCTCGAGGCCAGTGATGCGGGGATCACTGCCGGCACGGTCGAGGGCCTCGATGATGTCGGGAACGGTGGCGCGAGTGCCGGCAAAAAGCTGCGCCAGCTCGTCGCGCGCCGGTCTCGATTCAACCTCCCCTTCGATCCGCAGCGTCAGCACGGTTTTCGGCTGAATTCGGTTGGAGAGGTGCCCGATCACGATCAAGACGACGGTCAGCAGCATAACCAACGCAATCAGCACAAGAAAAATCTTCCCGAGGGTCTTCATAGTGACCTCCGATCAAGCTGTCAGCTTTCAGGCCTCAGCGGTCAGGTCTCGTTGACGCGTTATCCTGAAGTCCGCCGGTCGCGCACGGCCCTTCACTGAGAGCTTCATTATCCCCACGCCGTGGCGGAAAGCAAATCCAAGGCTTGAGGACAAAGCGTCCGGCGCCGCTTCTTTCGGCCTGCGCGTGAGTAACGATGTGATAGAATTCCGCGTTTCGAAATCTCATTACGGAGTCATTCTTATGGCAGAGATTGATCTCATCGTAGGACGAGAGATTCTGGATTCGCGGGGAAACCCCACGGTGGAAGCGGACGTCCACCTGCGCGACGGGGCGTTCGGTCGCGCCGCCGTGCCCTCAGGAGCTTCGACGGGCGAGCACGAAGCTCTGGAGCTGCGCGACGGAGACAAACGTCGCTACGTAGGCAAAGGGGTCCTGCAGGCCGTCGAGAATATCAACGCGGTCATCGCGCGCGAACTGGGCGGGCGTGACGCCAGCGAGCAGTCGCAGATCGACGCTCGCATGATCGCACTCGATGGCACCGCGAATAAGGGCAAACTCGGGGCCAACGCGATTCTGGCGGTCTCGATGGCCGTGTGCCGTGCCGCGGCGCGCTCCGCGCATATGCCGCTCTATCGCTACCTCGGCGGCCTCCAGGCTCGT
>CAZTHM010000007.1:2834-26760 GCA_964613505.1 uncultured Acidobacteriota bacterium
CGCGCACGCCGACAACACCGTGGACTTCCAGGAATTCATGATCATGCCGGTGGGGGCGGAAAGTTTTTCGGAAGCCCTGCGCATGGGCGTCGAGACATTTCACACTCTGAAGAAAGTCCTCAAGGACAACGGTTACAGCACGGCCGTCGGGGATGAAGGCGGATTTGCGCCGGCCCTGAAATCGAACGTCGAAGCCATCGAGCTGATTCTGGAAGCCATTGAGAAGGCCGGCTACTCGCCCGGTCACGACATTTGCCTGACGCTCGACCCCGCATCGAGCGAAATGTTCCAGGATGGCAACTACGTCTTCTTCAAATCCGACAAGTCGAAGAAATCCTCCGAGGAGATGGTGAAACTCTACGCCGACTGGGTGCGGCAGTACCCCATCATCTCCATCGAGGACGGTCTGGCACAAGACGACTGGGAGGGCTGGAAGCTCCTGACCGAGGAACTGGGCGGCAAAATCCAGCTTGTCGGTGACGACCTGTTCGTCACCAACACGGAGCGGCTCCAGCGCGGCATTGAAGACGGCGTGGGCAATTCCATCCTGATTAAACTGAACCAAATCGGCACAGTAGCTGAGACCATCGCCGCTATCGAACTGGCGCGGCGCAACGGCTACACGGCAGTGGTTTCGCACCGCTCGGGCGAAACCGAAGACACCTTCATCGCCGACTTCACCGTCGGCCTCTACACCGGCCAGATCAAGACCGGCTCGGCCAGCCGCACCGACCGCATCGCCAAGTACAATCAATTGTTGCGCATCGAGGAAGAGCTCGGTGACTCGGCGGAGTTCCTCGGCAAAGCGGCTGTGAAGTGCGCGTAACCGCCGGGGGTTCGGGCTGATCGATCGACGATTTTCGGGAGCGCAAGCTGTGCCCTATGAGTTGCTCATCAGCGAGGAAGCCCGAGAGCAGCTTCGGGCGCTTCCGAAACCGACTCGAAGGACAATCGGATACCGCCTGGAAGCTTTGCAGAACGATTTCTCCGGCGACGTCAAGAAACTCACAGGCAGGGCGCATAAGTACAGGCTGCGTGTCGGGTCATATAGAGTGCTATTTCAGTTGGAGGGTTCGACGATTTTTGTGTATGCTGTTAAGGACCGGAAGGAAGCGTATGAGTAGAGCGTCAACGGAGCGTAAAACCAAGCGAGTCACCGTCGGCCAGCTTCACAAAGAGCTTCGATGGTTGCGTAGCAGAGTGGAAGACTTGGAAGACCTGCGCGACCTCAACACAGCCATCGATCGCAATGCCGGCAAGCCCGGCATTCCTTGGGCCCAGGTGAGGAAAGAGATTGGGTTGTAGGTCCCGACTGCTGCACCGACCGCATCGCCAAAATTACAGATCCACCTCCCAACGCTACAGCCAGGTCCCGATTCCGTGCATCTAAAGAATGCGTGAAAGGCAAGCCAGGCTTTTGACAGGCTTTGGCGGCTGTGACATAATTCCTTCAGGAGTTCAAGCGGGGCGAATCAATCTATGCAAAGAACGGTCAGGGTAATAGTGGCGGGAACCAGCCTTTTTATGTGGGCGTTGACGGGGTTGGCGGCCGCACAGGAGGCAACTCCATCGGGCACGACGGAACAATCGGTGCCCGCGGGTGCTACGGTAGACCACTCGACAGCCTACTACCACTACATGCTAGCCCGGCGTTTCCGCGACCTGGCGGGAATCAACAACCGTGGTGACTTCGTAGACCGCGCCATCGGCGAATACAAGAAAGCGATGGAGGCCGACCCGGACTCACTTTTCCTGCGGGTCGAACTGGCCGAGCTCTATTCGCACATCGGCCGGATCGCGGATGCGGTCACAGACGCCGAAGCGGTCCTCAAAATCAACCCCGACCAGGCTGAAGCCCACCGCCTGCTAGCCAATATCTTCTGGCGAAACCTGGGTGAAACCCAGCCCGACAAGGTGGCCAAGGAAAGCCTGCGCAAAGCCATCGAGCACTTCGAGGCGCTCAGCCGCATAAACCCTGCCGACAACGACAATTACCTGGTTCTGGGCAGGCTCTACCGGATGGACAATCAGCCCTCCAAGGCCGAAGAGGTGCTGCGCAAGGTTCTGAACGCCAATCCAGATTCCCGCAACGCGTTGGCCAGCTTGGCGCAGATCTACTTTGACCACGGCGACTACGACCAAGCCGTTGAGCTCCTTAAGAAAATCCCCGAAGGCGAAATGGATACGGCCTTTCTGGCGATGCTGGGTTACGCTTATTCGCAGACTCACGACTACGAAAGCGCCATCGAGGTCTATGAGAAGGCTGTCGCAGGGGATGCTGACAATCAGGAAATCCGCCGAGCCTATGCTGAGGCGCTGATGGGCGCCGGGCGACTGGCTGCGGCCCGGACCGTGCTCCAGAAGATTCTCAAGGATGAGCCTGACGATGGCCCGACCCACGTTCGCCTGGGACAACTCGAACGGCAGGAAGGCCGGTTTGACCAGGCTCGGCAAGAGTTCGAGCGTGCCAAGACCCTGATGCCGGAGAGTCTCGAAGTCCCCTATCATCAGGCGCTTCTTGAAGACGCCGTGGGCAACGAAGACCAGGCCATCCAGCTTCTGCAGGGGTTGATCAAACGGACGGAACGCCCCGCCGGACAGTACACGCCCGGAGAGGCCAGCAACCATGCAATCTTCTTGGAGCGGCTGGGACAGATGTACCGCTCCCAGGAGAAATATGACCCGGCGCTCGACGCCTTCCGGCAAATTGGGAATCTCGGCAAAGACAACGCGCCGCGCGCCGAGGCGCTGATCGTCGAGACTCTGCGCCTGAGCCGCCAGCCGCAGAAGGCGCTCGAGGCCGCCGATGCGGCGGTCCAGAAGTTCCCCCAGGAACGTCCGCTGGTCATCCTTCGGGCTACGATGCTTGGCGAGCGCGGACGCCTCGACGAGGCGATCCAACAGCTTCGCGCGCTGCTCAACAATACCCCCGCTGACCGCGAGGTGCACCTCGCGATCGCCCAGGTATATTCCCAGGCCAAGCGCTTCGCCGAGGCGGAAGCGGCAGCCCGCCAGGCGCTCGATCTGAGCAAGAAACCCGACGACCAGGAGTATCCGCACTTTGTGCTGGGCTCCATCTATGAGCGGCAGAAAAAGTATGACCTGGCGGAGGAACAGTTCCGTCAGGTGCTGGCAGCAAACTCGCAGAACGCCGCTGCCGCCAATTACCTGGGGTACATGCTCGCGGACCGCGGCGTGCGGCTGGAAGAATCGGTGAAATACATCCAGAAGGCCCTCGAGCTCGAGCCCAATAACGGCGCCTACATGGACAGCCTGGGCTGGGCCTACTACAAAATGAACCGGTTCGATTTGGCGGAGCCGCATCTGGTGAAGGCGGCGCGCAAGATCTCGGGCGACCCGACCATCCAGGAACATCTGGGGTATCTCTACTTGCAGATGGGAAAGAAACGTGAGGCCCAGGAAGCTTGGGAACGCGCGCTCAGAGACTGGCCGAACTCTTCCAGCAGCGACTTCGACGCAGATCAGGCTGCCAGGCTGCAGAAACAGCTCGAAGAACTCAAAATTCGTCTGACCAAGGAAAAATCCGCCCAGCGTTGAGATTTGCCGCGGGGCTGAATTTCTTCGCTTTCCCATTCCTGCCTTGAAACCGAGCCTCCGACTCCGCGGCTTCGCCAAGATCAACCTCGGGCTGAAGATTGTCGGGAAACGAGCCGACGGCTACCACGAAATCCGCACAGTATTCCAGACGGTCGAGCTGCACGACCGCCTCGAAGTCACTCTCTCAAAGGCCGGGACGGGGATTGCTTTGGAGTGCGACGATGCCGCGATCCCCGCGGGGCGGGGCAACCTCGTCTATCGTGCCTGCGAGGTTTGGAAGCGCGCCAGGAAGCATCGCGGCGAGATTCGCGTGAAGCTCGCCAAGCGCATCCCCGCCGGGTCCGGTCTGGGCGGCGCCAGCAGCGACGCGGCGGCAACCCTGCTCGCTTTGGAACGTCTGACGGGCGAACCAATGGAGGCGGGGGAGCGCACAAGAATCGCCGCCGAACTTGGTTCGGATGTGCCGTTTTTTCTCATCGGCGGCCGTGCCCTCGCAAGCGGCCGGGGCGCAGAAATACTCCCTCTCGACGACTTACCCCGCCGGTATTGCCTGATCGTTTTCCCCGGCTTCAGCATCTCAACCGCCTGGGCCTATGGCGAAGCGGGCCGCCATCTGGCGCAATTGACAAAGCGCCGGGAAGCGCCTAAGATAGACGTTTTGGGCGCGCGGCCACTTTTTCCCCGGAACGATTGGGGACCGGCCGAAAACGATTTTGAACGAGTCGTTTTCGCGAGGTGGCCAGAGCTGGCAAGACTGAAGCGTCAGCTCATCCGGGCCGGAGCCGAAACAGCCTCCCTGACGGGTAGCGGTTCCGCTGTCTACGCCCTTTTTCAATCCGCCCAGAAAATGGCTCGTGCTTCCGAGGTAATTCCTCGGGGCTGGCAGAGTTTTCACTCGCGGACTCTTTCCCGAGCCGAGTATCAACGGCGGCTAATTCAGTGACGAGTGAAGAGTGACGAGTGACAAGGGGAAAGCGAAGCTGGCGTTTTGCTTGTCACTTGTCACTGGTCACTGTTTCTGGGAGGTCGTCCAGTGGTAGGACACATGCCTTTGGAGCATGGAACCCTGGTTCGAATCCAGGCCTCCCAGCCAGCACCTTGGCATGGAGAACTAGACTCTGGTTCGTAAGGACCCAACCATGGCGGAGAAGAATCGGCACGTGCTCAAAGTTTTCTCCGGCAATGCCCACCCGGCGCTGGCCCGTGAGATATGCGAGCAACTGAACGTGCCTTTGGGCCAGGCGTACGTGGGGCGTTTCCCCGACGGCGAGGTGCGGCTTCAGATCCTGGAGAACGTGCGCGGGGCGGATGTCTTTGTCATCCAGCCAACGTGCCGGCCGGTCAACGACAACTTGATGGAGCTTCTGATTCTGATGGACGCCTTTCGCCGCGCTTCGGCGCAACGGATTACCGCTGTCATCCCCTATTACGGTTACGCGCGGCAGGATAGGAAAGACCGGCCACGGGTTCCGATATCGTCGAAGGTTGTGGCGGATTTGCTGACCTCCGCCGGCGCCGACCGCGTCCTGGCGCTCGACCTGCACGCGGGGCAGATCCAGGGGTATTTCAATATTCCGGTGGATCACCTCTACGCCACGCCGGTTACGGTGAACTACTTCCGCAAACTGAAACTCAAGAACCTGGTGATCGTTTCTCCCGACCCGGGGGGCGTGGAGCGGGCCCGGTCGTTCGCGAAAAAGATGAAGGCTCCCCTGGCGATTATCGACAAACGGCGGGAAGACGCCCACGTGGTCGAGATGTTCAATGTGATCGGCGACGTCGTGGGAAAGACCTGCCTGATTGTGGATGACATGATCGATACCGGCGGAACGCTGGTGCGGGGCGCCCAGGCGCTGCTCGATAAAGGCGCTGAGAAGGTTTTTGCCTGCTGCACGCACGGAGTTTTTGCCGGTGACGCCATCCACAAGATTAACGCTTCGCGGCTCGAGCACGTGGTAACCACGAACTCGATTCCGCTTACACCCGAGGGCGAGAAGTGTTCCAGGATCAGGGTCCTGAGCGTGGCCAAGCTGCTGGCGGAGGCCATCCGCTCGATTCACGACGAAACCTCCGTGAGCAGGCTCTTCATCTGACTGTGGGTGCACGACCGCTGAAAACGCCAGTGACGAAGGTCTGAAGGAGTAACGAGTATGGCTCAAGTTTTGAACGTTGAAGCCGATCCGCGCGAGGATTTCGGCAAAAATGTTGCCCGGCGGCTGCGGCACGCCGGCCGCATCCCCGGAGTGGTGTACGGCGGGGGCGGCCCAGCGATCCCGGTCACGATCGATCCCAAGAAAATCGTCGAAATCCTCCGCTCCGAGTCCGGGCACAATGCTCTGTTCACGCTGGACATTCGAGGCAAAGCCCCGGCAAGGGTGATGCTCCGGGAATGGCAGGTGGACCCTATTCACGGTGGTTTGCTGCACGTGGATATGGTTCGCATCGCCCGCGACGCCAAACTGAAGGTAAAAGTCCCCGTCCACATTATCGGTGAGGCGAAAGGCGTCAAAGTGCAGGGCGGCATTTTCGAGTTCGTTCTCCGCGAGGTTGAAGTCGAGTGCCTCCCCGACGACATTCCAGACCACTTCACGATTGATGTAACGGAATTGACCATCGGGCAAAACCTCCGCGTGGCTGATCTGCCGCTCGGAGAAAAGGTGAAAGTCCTCACGGACACCAATCGTGTGGTCGCCCATGTGGTGGCGCTGAAGGCGGAAGAGGAGAAGCCGGCCGCTGAAGTCGTCGAGGCGGTGCCCGCCGAGCCCGAACTGATTCGCAAGGGCAAAGCCGAGGAAGAAGCAGCCGGAGAAGAGGCGCCCGAGGGCAAGAAAGAGAAAGAGAAGAAAGAGTAGTTGGGCGCCTGGCAGTGCGCCGGCGGCGGGAAAGGTGCGGCGTGAAACTCATTGTGGGCCTCGGCAACCCGGGGTACGAATACCACCTGACGCCGCACAACCTGGGGTTCATGGCGGTGGACCGCCTGGCCGAAAGCTGCGGCGTGGAAATCGCGCGTCGCGAGGCACAGGCCCTGACCGCCAGCACCGAACTCGAGGGAGAGCAGGTCGTTCTGGCCAAGCCGCAGACGTACATGAACCTGAGCGGGATGGCCGTCGCGCGGTTGCTCGAAAAGCTCGATCTGCCGGTCAGCGACTTGATTGTCCTGGTGGATGACGTGGATCTTCCGCTCGGCAGCCTGCGCATCCGGCCACACGGCAGTGCCGGCACACACAACGGCATGAAGTCTGTGATCGGAGCGCTGCAGGCGGATGAATTCGGGCGGGTGCGGATGGGCGTGAGTCCCGCGAGGCCGATCGAGGATCTGGTTTCGTATGTCCTCAGCCCCTTCCGCAAGGCTGATCTCGAGATCGTAGCCGACCTGCTGGAGCAGGCGAATGAAGCCGTGAGGATAATTTTGAAGGAAGGAATTCCGCGGGCGATGAACCGCTTCAACCGGAGAGTGGCATTGCCCCAGTCATGAGGTTCCATGCGCAAATACGAGATAATTTTTCTAGTCAGGCCGGACGTTCCTGAAGAGGACGTCGCTAAACTCATCACCCAGATGGAAGGCGTGGTGACAGGAGCCGGAGGGAAGTTGGAGAAGGCGGAGAAGATGGGCCGCCGCCGGCTGGCGTACCGCGTCGCAGGACAACGCGAAGCCTTCTATGTGTCCTTCTCCCTGGAGGGAAGCGGCGACACGGTGAAGGAATTCGAGCGCCGGCTGAAGGTCACCGATTCGGTGATCAAGTACCTCAGCGTGCGAGTGGACGAGGAACAGAAGCGCGCGGAAAAGTTCAAGGCCTTTCGCGCCAAACAGGAAGCCCGCCGGCCACGGTCGAAGCCGGCGGCTCCACCGCCACCACCTCCGCTGGCGCCACCGGCCGCTACGGAACCGGTTTAGGCTTTCGGATGAGAGACCGGATTCCCCCCGGCTGGGGGCAACGGGTGGACCCTCTAGCGCGGGAGCAGCGGCGGAAGGGCTTGGCTGCTGGATGTCGACGCAACCGAGGGCTCGCAAGACTTCCTCGAACCAGGATTCTCATGGGTGGCGACCAATCGAACGAGACTGCGGGAAGAAGGAGTGAATCGAATGCCTGAACAGAGATCAAGCGGCGGATCTGGGGAACGCCCCAGTCGGAGAGAAGGCGGCGGGCCAGGAGGAAGAAAGCAATATTTCCGCCGCCGCAAGGTGTGCAAGTTCTGTACCGAGAAAATCGACGTGATCGATTTCAAAGACGTGAAATTGGTTGGCCAGTTCGTATCCGAGCGGGGCAAGATTCTGCCCCGGCGGCTTACCGGAACCTGTTCCAGACATCAGCGCGCACTGAGTGTGGCCATCAAGCGCGCTCGCAACATCGCGCTGCTGCCCTTTACCGGAGCGAAGTAGCATTGACGGTTGGACGCGCCGCCCGGAAACAGTCCGCGTTTTGAGACGGGAAAGCGGCGAGGCGAGCGGAGGATAGTGAGTGAAATCTGCCTCCAGGGAGTTTTGAAATGGAAGTCATTCTTTTGCACGACGTCGAAAAGCTGGGAAATCGCGGGCAGATCGTGAATGTCGCCGACGGTTACGGGCGCAACTTTCTGCTGCCCAAAAAGCTGGCCGTCAAAGCCACTTCCCAGAACCGTAAATGGGTTGACCAGCAGCGCGTGCAGTTCCTCAAGCAGAGCGCTAAGGAGCAATCGGAGGCGGAGGAATTGGCGAAGCTGCTGGCGGAAGTGACCCTCAGTTATACGCGCAAGGCGGGCGAGCAGGGCACGTTGTTCGGGTCCGTAACCGCCATGGACGTGGCCGAGGGCCTCACGGCCCAGGGCTTCAATATCGACCGGCGCAAGATCCAACTCGATCCGCCGCTCAAGCTCGTGGGCGAGTATGACGTCCACATCAAGCTGCACCACGAGGTGACAGCGACCATCAAGGTAAAGGTCGAGAGCGAGACGGAAGCCCCGGCGGCTCAGTAAGGCGCCGCCACCCGCGAACTTCCGCCCAGCGACCCCATTTCTCTCGTCATCACCAGCCGCTCGAGTTTTCCACCGCAGCGGGGACGCTTTCCACAGGAATTTTGACTTTTTCACAGGATTCCAACAGTGGCGCTGCACTATCGACTTGCGATAGGATAATGTCTGCACTCCATGCCGGGTACCATTGCAATCGATCGGACTCTCCCTCATAACCTGGAAGCTGAGCGCGCCCTGCTCGGCTCGATCCTGATTGACAACGGCGCGCTGAACGTCGCCCTGGAAACCATCGGCAAGGACGACTTCTTCTCGGAATCCCATCGCATCACTTTCGACAGGATGACGGCCATTTCCGAAAAGAGCCGGACGATTGACATCGTCACTCTCTCGGAGGAACTGGGCAAGGAAGGGCTGCTCGAAAAAGTCGGCGGAGCGGCTTACCTTGCGGCGCTGACCGATGGCGTGCCGGTGGGGAGTTCCTCTGCCATCGCCGAATACGCGCGCATCGTCAAGGAGAAGGGGCTGATCCGGCGCCTCATCAACGCCTCGAACAACGTCATCTCGCGCTGCCTCGAAGCCACCGACGATCCCGAAACCCTGCTCGACCTGGCGCAAAGCCAGGTCTTCGAAATCGCCGAACAGAAAGTGCAGTCGGGATTCCTGGGCATTCGCGACATCGTCAAGTCGAGCTTTGGAACGATCGACGTCCTGTTCGACCGCGGCCAGCGGGTGACGGGCATCGAGACGGGTTTCGTCGAACTTGACAACATGACGGCGGGGCTGCAGCCCGGCGAACTGATTATCGTCGCCGCCCGGCCTTCGCTCGGCAAGACGGCGCTGGCGCTCAACGTCGCCGCTTATGCCGCCATCGAAAAGAAAAAACATGTGGGCGTCTTCTCGCTCGAAATGAGCAAGGAATCGCTGGTGATCCGCCTGCTTTGCTCCGAGGCGCGTATCGACAGCCACAAGCTCCGCACCGGATTTTCCAGCCGCGAGGACTGGAGCAAGATGACTCGCGCCCTGGGACGGCTGGCCGAGGCGCCGCTCTACATCGACGACAGTCCAAGCCTGAGCATCATGCAGATCCGCGCCAAGGCCCGCCGCTTGAAAGCCGACAAGGGTCTGGACCTGCTCATCGTCGATTACCTGCAACTGGTCACCGGCCACGGCCGCTTTGAAAACCGCACCCAGGAAGTCAGCTTCATCTCGCGCAGCCTGAAGAGCATTGCCAAGGAACTGCGCGTGCCCGTCATGGCGCTCTCCCAGTTGAGCCGCGCCCCCGAGGAGCGCCCCGGCCACCGCCCGCAACTTTCCGACTTGCGCGAGTCAGGCTCGATCGAGCAGGACGCGGATGTGGTGCTCTTCATCTTCCGCGAGGATGTCTACAAGCGAAGTGCGGAAGAAGGCGAGGCGGGCGAGCCCGGCGGAAAAACCGAACTCCTCATCGGCAAGCAACGCAACGGGCCGACCGGCCACGTCCCCGTCGTTTTCCTCAAGCCTTTTGCGCGCTTCGAGAATTATTCCGCGCGCGAGGGCGAATTCGAGGAGCCGGCGTGACCCGCCGCCGCTCCTTTCAGCATCGTCGCCGCCGCAAGATTCGCGACCCGCGCCGATCGCGCTGGAGAATTCGTGAGCAGCCACGCCGATAAACTCCTGCGCCCCACTTGGGTTGAGATCTCTCTTTCCAAGTTACGCCGCAATGTCCAGCGCGTGCGCAAACTCGCGGGCGCGCGCAAAATCATGGCGGTGGTGAAGGCCGACGCCTACGGCCACGGCGCCGTGCGCATCGCCCAATGCCTGGCGGAGTGCGGCGTCGACTGGTTCGGCGTGGCCACGGTCGAGGAGGCGCTGGAACTGCGCGAGGCGGGAATCGAGCAGCCCATTCTGCTGCTCGGCGGGCTCTACATGAGCGACCCCGCGCACCTCGTCGAATACCGCCTGACGCCTTCCGTCTCTTCCACCGCGCGCCTCGACACCTACGCCGAATGCGCGCGGCGCTACCAGCAGCCCATCGAGTTCCATCTCAAGATCGACACCGGAATGGGCCGGCTGGGATTGCCGCGCGACCGCGTGGCATCGTTCCTGCAGCACTACCGCCAGCTCGAAGGATTGCGGCTGACCGGCTTCTTCACGCATCTCGCCTCGGCGGAAGATCTCGTGGCTTCGCAGACTGAGGAACAGGTCGAACGTTTCCGGGCTGCACTGGCGCAGCTTTCGACGCTTGGGATCCAGCCCGAGTGGCTGCACGTTTCGAACAGCGCCGCGTTGCTCGCCGGCCTCGACGTGCCGGAGAATCTCGTTCGCGTCGGCGCGCTGCTCTTCGGCTACTGCGTACCGTTTGTCGCCCCGCCCGGCCGCGAACCGAACGCCCTCGCCGAGTTCGAACCCATCCTCACCTTCAAGTCGCGCATCGTCTTTTTGAAAGACGTGCCCACCGGGACGCCGCTTGGTTACGGTGGCGCTTATCACACGCGCCGGCCGTCGCGCATCGCGACGGTTCCCGTGGGCTATGCCGATGGCTTGAGCCGCGGGCTTTCGAACCGCGGGCGCGCCATCGTCCGCGACCGCTACGCGCGCATCGTCGGCAACATCAGCATGGACTTGACGCTTCTCGATGTCACCGACGCTCCCGGCGCCGACATCGGCGACGAAGTCACGCTGCTCGGCGCCTCCGACCACTGCTCCATCACCGCCGTCGAGACCGCGCGCGAACTCTCCACTGTTCCCTACGAAGTCCTCTGCTCCATCGGTAAGCGCGTCCCGCGCATTTACGTCGATTGAGAATTTCCCCCGACAACAAGTTTGACTAGGGCGCAGATGCGGAAGCGTAGCGGCTTGCGGAAAGACCAAGCAGGCGCGCTGCCGCCCCCATGCGTTCAAATCGACCCGAGTTTGGCAACAAACGTTCGGTGTATGTAGTGTGTAGGAAGCGCTTTCTTGTCAGTAGGTTAGGGAGACGATTTTTCGGCCTAGTGAGGTCGCTGTAATTTCTGCTTCAAAAAGGGGGTGAAAACTGAAAAATCTTGGGCCTTGGATGACCACCGTCTTCTTGGCCCTTTACTTGGGTAAGGAATTCATCGATTGGGCATGGTGGTACCACTGGGAAGATGAAGACGATGAGCCCAACCTGGCACCCTTTTTGTGCTCGATTTGGAGAGTCTCGCACTGGCTTGAAGTCGGCTGCTCCCGGCTCTGGTGGAGAGTGCGAATACCATGGGAGCGCCACCGCGGGCGATTCTGTCCGCCGGAGGTCCCAGACCCGCCTTCCGACCAGGATGGCCGGACACCGGAGGAATGGCTCCTGATCGAAAGTCTCGGGGTTTGGAATCTTGATTCGTATCGCGACGACTACGACCAACAAGTCAAGAAGAACTGGGATGAGTTTCTGAGAACACGGGCATGGGGCGGCGAGGAGCAAGCAAACACCGTTCAAGAAGCTGGACCTTGACTCGGGCAGCCCTGGGGTATTACCGTGCTTAAATATCTATAGAGGAGTAAACCTATGAAGGACCCCGGTGCCTTGTCACGCCGAGAGTTTCTCCTTCTCCCCACGGCGGCGTTTGCCGTTGCCTGTCTTGCGAAGACGGCGGACGGTGTCCCCTCTGCGGAACTGGGGGAATTAACAGCCGGGCGCGACGCTCTTCCTTCGGAGGCGGCGCTCTCGTTTGAGGAATGCCCCGAATGCCGCGGCCTCGGACGGATCACCTGCCCAGCCTGCGACGGAACGGGTCTCTGGACCGAAGCGAGCGAATCCGCGGGACTCTACCAGCGCGAAGCCGCCCGCGCCTCCGGCCACTGCGCTTGGTGCGATGAGTGTGGGGAATCGCTCTGTTACCGATGCGCCGGCCGAGGGGTCGTCGCAACTCGGGTTTGAAGATGCAGGACACCAATCAAGGACCGTTGCGATTTAGTCAGGAGGGTCTCACTGAAAAAGGAGGCTTGAACGAGCGATGAATCCAAAGCAGAAGCAGAATCTAGCGGAAATTCAAGAGATGGCGCAGAGGTTCCATCGAAGCCTTGTGGATGAGTTCGGCGAAGCGAACTTCATACAAGGCGGTGATTTGTTCCTTGGAAGGTATTACGGAGAGTCTGACAGGATCTACTTCGGGATCAACCCGGGCGCGACAAATCGCGATGAAGACCCCTTTAAGACTGGTCTGGAAACGAGAGAGGGCTTTAATCCCCCATTTCGCCACGAGGGCTCTGACATCGGCAACTGGAATAAGTGGAAAGGCTTTCTTTCAAAGCATCGAGGCTTGGATGAGTGGTTCAACAACAAGGTTACGAGCACATTCCTTTGCCCATGGCGGACCAAAAATGGGGAAGTCTTCGAGAAATTAAACAGGGCCACAAAAGACAAGTTGTACCAGTATTCAAGCCAACTAGTCTGCAAGATGATCGATCACCACAACCCGAAAGTTCTCGTCCTTGCCGGGCTAAAAGCAGTCCACCTCTTCAACGAACTCATGCTTAGGGCCGGAAAACGGGCATGGGACTTCAAGGAAGTAAACGCGACGGGCAAGTCAAAGAAATATGCCAAGCATTGGTTCGGAGAGAAAGGGATCGCAGTGCTCCAGATTCCACATTTCTCTTGGCCGATAAGTAATAAGGCGCTCGATTCGCTTGCAGAATGGCTTCGCACTGAGCTTAAGCCATTTGGCCTGTGAACATTTCTCCGCCCTCGGCCTTGCAGAGTGTTTTTCTGCTTGCTGCCTTCCGCTTACTGTCTACTGTTCCCCTTCGTCCAGCACGCCCAGCTTGGCGAGGCGGTAGCGCAGGGCGTTGCGCGAGAGGCCGAGCAGTCGCGCCGCCTGGCTCTTGTTGCCCTTGGCGCGGCGCACGGCTTCTTTGATGATTTCGTCTTCGAACTGCTCGAGCGTTACGCCGGGAGGCGGAAAAGTTCCCGCCGCAGACATTGCCTCGGGGGCGATGTCTGCGCCACCCGGCTTGGCGGGAGAGTAGTCCAACCGGATGTCGCCGCTATCAAGCATGTCTCCCGCCAACAAGGCCACAGCCCGCTCGATGATGTTTTCGACTTCGCGCACATTACCCGGCCAATGAAATTCCATCATCAGCTTTTGCGCGGCGGGAGTGATGCCGCGAATCGGCTTGCCAGACTCCTTCGCGAAACGCTCGATGAAGTGGTCGACGAGATAGGGAATGTCTTCTTTTCGTTCGCGCAGCGGGGGAATGCTAATGGGCACGACGTTCAAGCGGTAATAGAGGTCTTCGCGAAAAGTTCCTTCTTCCAGCGCGGCGCGCAGGTCCTGGTTGGTCGCGGCGACGACGCGCACGTCGACTTTGAGGGTCTTGGTCCCGCCCAGGCGCTCGAACTCCCGGTCTTGCAGGACGCGTAACAGCTTCACCTGAATCGAACCGGGCACGTCGCCGATTTCGTCGAGGAAGATGGTGCCCTTGTCGGCAAGTTCGAATTTTCCGGGCTTGGAGTTGACGGCCCCGGTAAAGGCCCCCTTCTCGTACCCGAATAATTCGCTCTCCAGCAGATTCTCCGGGATCGCGGTGCAGTTGATTTTGACGAACGGCCCCGAGGCTCGCCGCGAGTGCTCGTGAATAGCGCGCGCGATCAAGTCCTTGCCCACACCGCTCTCGCCGCCCAGGAGCACGGTAGAGTTCGTGGGCGCGACGCGGTCAACCGTAGCCAGCACTTCCTGCATTTTGGCGCTGTGCGCGATGATGTTTTTGAACTCATACCGCCGGCCCAGGGCCTCGCGCAACGAGCGGTTCTCTTCACGCAGGCGGTTGACGTCAAGCTCCTTGCCGACGATGAGCTTGATTTCCTCCAGTGAAAACGGTTTGAGCACGTAGTCGCTCGCGCCGGCCTTCATCGCTTCGACGGCGGTCTCGACCGTGCCATATGCGGTCATCACCACAACCGGAATTCGCGCGTCGTGGCGCTTCACGGCTTGCAGGAATTCCAGCCCGTTCATGCCGGGCAGTTTCAGGTCGGTAACGACCAGATCGATCCGGTCTTTGCGCAGCAGGTCCAGACCGGCCTCCGCGTCCTGGGCCGTCCGGGTGGAGTAACCTTCTTCAGAGAGACTCAGCTCCAGCAACCGGAGCATCTTGGGTTCGTCTTCGACAATGAGAATGGTAGGCATGACGTTATCCGTTCTCGCAAAGCTTTCACCCATCAGCTGTCAGGCCTCAGCACCAGCCCTTCCATGATCTTATGGCTGAGAGCTGACGGCTGACTGCTGATTGCTTCCTCGCTTACTCCGACGGCAAGAATACTCGAAAACACGCTCCTCCGCCCGGCTCCAGGCAGAGGCGGATCCAACCGCGGTGGTCGTCAACAATCTTCGAGACAATCGAAAGTCCCAGCCCCACGCCGGTCTTCTTGGTCGTGAAGAAAGGGTTGAAGATCTGTTCACGCAATTCAAGCGGGATTCCCGGGCCCGTGTCCTGAATCTCGATCTCCACTCCCTGCCGACCATCGTGGTTCGTCGCGGCAATGGTCACCTTGAGTTTGCCGCCTCCCTCACCCATGGCTTCGTAGGCGTTCAGGAAGAGATTGGTGAAAACTTGCTCGCACATGTCGGCGTCCAGCGGCACCGGCGGCAGGCTCGGAGTGTACTGGCGTTCGACTTGGACCTGGGCGTCGGGCCAGCGGTCGTGGGCGCTCTTCAGCGCCCGGTCAACCACCGGCGCGACCGCTTCGGTTTTCATTTGAAGCTGCGAGGGCCGCGCGAAGTCGAGGAACCTGGTGACGATGGTGTTCAGCCGATTGACTTCACTGGATATGTATCCGGCGAGTTCGCCGGTGACCGGGTCGGAACCCTGCAGCCGCTTGTTGAGCATCTCGGAGGAGCCCTTGATAACACCGAGGGGATTGCGGATTTCGTGCGCCAGCCCGGCGGAGAGCTGGCCCAGAGCCGCCAGGCGCTCGGAGCGCCGCGCCTCTTCCTGAATCTGTTCGAGGCGACGATTGGTCTCCGCCAGCGTTTCGGCAAGCTCCCGGTATTGCTGGCTTTGGCGGCGGTTTTCGGTGACGAAGCGGTTCACCACAATCGACGCCAGGAACAAGAAGAGATTGCGGATAAGGAGTTCGGTGGCGCCCTCGGCGTCCACTTCGACCTTCCACCAGGGCACCCAGAGCAGGAACGAAAAGTAAGCCGCCGAAGTGAGCGCCGTCCAGACCAGCGATTCCCAGGCCTCGAAGTACATCGCCGCGGTCACGACGGGAAGAAAATAGATGAGGTAGTAGCTCGACTCGATGCCTCCCGTGCAGTTCACTACCACCGAGGCGAGCACAATCTTGACGATCACGCTGTAGGTTCGCCCGCGCGCAGGCACCCAGCCGATGAACCGCTGCTCGATGATTTGAAACAGGCCGAGCGCAAGCAAGGTCAGTTGCTTGTGGATTTCGGAAATCGGCTGCAGCAGCGCCAGGCCCAGGAGAAAGGCCAGCCAGAGGAGATCCATCCAGGCGAAGGTGGAACGTTCTTGCTCAGGCATCACGCACTGATTCCCGCTTCAATTTAACACGGGCCCGAGCAGATTTGTGATTTCGGATTTGTGATTTATGATTGACGACGGCCAGGATACGGTTCTGCGGCGGAAATGGCGCTCGCGGATTCACGCTTTTCAAATCACAAATCAAAAATCACACATCACAAATCATTTGTCCGGCGTTTCGGGGCGGGAAGCATTTCGGGCTCCGGATCGACGCCCAGCGCGTCGGCAATGCGGTTAATGTAATTGAAATACGCGATGACCTGGACGGCGTCGAGGATATCGCGATCGGTGAGTCCCAGCTTGCGCAGGACTGCCATGTGTCGCGGGCGCACGGAGGAAGGCCGCCGCGTCACCAGCATCGCGAATTGCGCCAGAGCTTTCTGGCGCGGAGTCAGTCTGGCGCGCCGGTAGTCGCGCTTGACCCTCTCGGCCAGCTCAGCATCGCCTGTTTCTGCACGGAGATCCTCCCCGTGGGCTTCGATTCAATAGAAACAATCGTTGGCCCAGGAAACGACCGTGGCAAGCAACTCGCGCTCGGCGCGTGAGAGCCCCGAAGGACCATACATCGACGCAAGATACATTTGAACCGAGGCGCGCAGCGTGCCGGCGTTCAAGCTTTGGATGCGGAGAATGTTGAAGACCTTCCCGGCGCGGCGCACCGCCGCATCGTACTCAGTTTTGAGTTTCCCCTGAGAATCTTCGGGCTCAATCGTTTTGATCCAGGCCATCGTCTTCCTCTACAGCGGCAGACTGTGCCTGCTCCGGATGTTAAGGCGTCCCGCAGGAAGTCGCTAAGTCTCACTGAAGTCGATCATGACCGGACGAGTCCGAAAGCCGCGCGTCCTGACCGCCGCGTACGTCAAACCGATGGCAAACCAGATCCCGCCGACCACTTTGGCGGGCGTCCGCAGGCCCCACCAAATCCAGAGGCAGAAAAGGAAGCCGAACATCGGCAAAACGAGGTCCGTCAGCCAATGGCGTTTGTGCCCGGGGCGGCCCACGAAATAGTACTGGTGGACGGTGGCGAGATTCACTCCCATGAAGGCAAGAAACGCGCCAAAGTTCAAAAGCTCCGCGGCCTGATCGTAGGTAATCAAGAGAGCCGCGCCATAGGCCAGCAAACCGATCATCCAGATGTTATGGCTGGGCGTGTTGCGTTTGGGATCAAGGTAGCTGAAGAATTTGCGCGGTAGCACGTTGTCGCGCCCCATGCCGAAGAGCAGTCGCGCCGCGCCCAGCGTGCCGGTCAGGGCGCTGCCAAAGCAGGCCAGCAGAGTCACCGCCGTCATGCCGCTGAAGAGCGCCACGCCGCCCACCCGCCGGCACACATCCCAGAAAGCCGTCTCGGGATTCGGGAAATTCCCGTAGTCCGGCCAGACGCGCTGGCCCAGATACACTTCCAAGCCGCCGAACACCCCGGTAAACAAGCAGACGAGGACTGCCGCCAGCAAGACGTTGCGTTTGGGATTCTCCACGTCTTCCGCCAGGGTCGTCACGCCATCGAAGCCGATGTAAGTCAGTGCCGCGAGCGACGTCGCAGCACCGATAACCGGGAAGCTGAATGTTTTCGGATTGTAGAAAGGCTCGGTCGAGAAGACTCCGCCCCACCCGCCCACGGCATAGGTATAGCGGACCGCCAGAACGATGAAAGCGCCGATTACCACAAACATGAAACCCAGGAGCAAGCGGTTGGCGCGCGCCGTGGCCCGGATGCCGACCAGGTTCAGCCCCACCACGAGGCCGATGAAAACCAGCGCCCCCACGGCATAGGGAACCTGCGGTAGCAGGCGGTGGATGGCCACCGCCACCCAAACGCCATTCAGAATGGGCTGGAGCAGGTAATCCAGAAACATCGCCCACCCCGCCAGGAATCCCAAGTGAGGACTCAGCCCGCGACCGACGTAGGTGTAGGCGGAACCGGCCGCCGGGTAAAGGGCCGCCATGCGCCCGTAACTGAATGCAGTGATCATCATGGCCACCATGGCGAGCAGGATGGTGTCCACCATGTGGCCCTGGGAGCGGCTCTGCACAATCCCGAAGAGCGGGATGGGCGCGACCGGCTGGATTAGGACGATACCGTAGAAAATCAGGTCCCAGAGCGTCAGCACGCGCTTCAAGCGCGGGGCGGCGGGGGCCGAATTCGATGGCGGCTGAAGGGGTGATTCACTCACGGAGCTATGTTCAGGATGCGGCCAGTCGCAACTTGCCCTTTTGCGCTGGGGCTTTCGCCCGCAAAGCCGCACAGTATCTCACGAGGACGTGGAACGATTAAATGACAAAGTTTTGCTGCGAAGGGGTTGGCAAAGTCGAGTGGCGCCACACTCACGCAGGCATCGAAGGGCTCGACGAACAGAGGCCAGGAGAACAGCGTTTGTCTGGCGGCACACGGCGGGTTAGAATGAGCTTTCACGATGAACGAGTTAGTTCAAATCGGCGCATCTACGCATTCCATCCGGCGGCCCGAGTGGCTCAAGGTCCGCATCCCAAGCGGGGAGAACTACTTTGACCTGAAGCGCTTGATGCGCGGCTTGGAATTGCACACCGTCTGCGAAAGCGCCCGCTGCCCGAACATCGGCGAGTGCTGGCAGCATCGCACCGCGACGTTCATGATTCTCGGGAACCTGTGCACGCGGCGCTGCGGATTCTGCGCCGTGCCCAAGGGCCGCCCGGCGGGGGAAGTCGATTGGGGCGAACCCGAGCGCGTGGCCGAAGCCGCCGCCCGCATGGGACTCAAATACGTTGTAGTGACCTCCGTGGACCGCGACGACCTCACCGATGGCGGTTCGAAGATTTTCTTCCTCACGATCGAGGCCTTGCGGCGGCGGATTCCGGGTTGCCGGGTGGAAGTTCTGATTCCCGATTTTCGCGGCGCGGACCAAGCGCTCGAAACCGTCCTCGCCGCGCGCCCCGATATTCTCAACCACAATATCGAAACAGTTCCACGATTGTATCCGGTGGCTCGACGCGGCTCGCGGTATGAGCGCTCGCTGCGATTGCTGCGCCGCTCGCGCGAGATTGTGCCTTCGATTCCCACCAAGTCCGGCTTGATGGTGGGCTTGGGCGAGACAGTCGAAGAGGTCCGCGCCCTTCTCGCCGACCTCGCCATCGCGGGAGTGGATATCGTAACCATCGGGCAGTACCTGCGGCCGTCGGGCGACCAGTTGCCGGTGGCTCGTTTCTGGCAGCCGGGAGAATTTGCGGAGCTGAAGCGTGAAGGCGAGCGGCTCGGCATCCGCCACGTCGAATCCGGTCCGCTGGTTCGCAGTTCCTATCACGCGCACGAGCAGACCGCTTCACTCTCAATCGATCCCTTCCCTCGCATAACGAAGCAAGTGAACCTTTAGGACGAAGCAACTCAAGTCACTTTCATTTCATTGGAGCCACCATGTCCAATCACAGGTTGACGCGTCGAAGTTTCTTGACCACGGCCGGCGTGGGCGCCGCAGGCCTGGCCGCCTTCTCGTGGCCTTCTTTGGCGGCGGTGGGGGGCGAGATCCCGCCAAGGAAGTTTTTCATGGTCTTGAGTTGTGGGCGCATTGGCATCAAGGCCAGTTTTCCCGAGTCGGTGGATCTTGCGGTCAAGTCCGGTTTCGAGGGCGTGGATCCCAACGCCGGATATTTTGCGGGCCTCTCGGATGACGAACTGCCAAAGCTTCTCAACGAACTGAAGTCGAAAAATCTGAAACTTGGCGCCGCCGGACTGCCGGTGGATTTCCGCAAGGACGAAGCGACATTCAGCGAGGGGCTCAAGAAGCTGCCGGCCGTCGCCCAGGTCCTGGAAAAGGCCGGAGTCACACGCGTCAGCACCTGGATCATGCCCTGCAGCGACGAGCTCACCTATCTCCAGAATTTCCGCCGGCACGCGTCCCGTCTGCGCGAGTGCGCCGCGATCCTGAAGGCGCATGGCCAGCGACTGGGACTCGAATACGTTTCGCCCAAAACTTTGTGGAGAAGTCAACGGCATCCCTTTGTTCATTCCCTGAGCGAGATCAAGGAACTCATCGTGGCCATCGGCACGGGCAACGTGGGCGTCCAGCTCGATAGCTGGCACTGGTTCAACGCTGAGGAGACGGGCGAAGACTTGCTCGCGCTGCGCAACGAAGACATCGTGACGGTGGACCTGAACGACGCCCCGGCCGGAATCGCTCTCGACAAGCAGGTGGACTCCGCGCGTGAGCTGCCCGCGGCGACGGGCGTGATTCCGGTAAAGTTATTCCTGGATTCTCTGCGGAGGATTAGCTACGACGGGCCGGTCCATGCCGAGCCGTTCAATGCGGCGCTGCGCGCCATGCCCCGGGAGGAAGCCTGCGCGGCAACGGCGGCGGCGATGAAGAAAGCGTTAGCGCTTTAAGATCGGTAGTGGCGGTGGGTTGAGCAGGAAGTGTGGCTACTCCGCAAACTGTTCCTGCGGATGACGCCGCTGCAAGGCCTGGCGCGAGGCGCGACGCAACGCCTGGTCCACTTCCCTCTGCTTCTCCGCGGTCTTCGCGTAAACCTCGCGGTATCCCGCGTCGCACTCCTGATCGTGGCCCACGCGGCATTGCAGGCTGGCGATCAGCATCGGCCAGAGCGGGTTGTGGGGAAACTCATGGGCGAGTTCGCGAAAGAGTTGGAGTGAGCGGTCGAACTGGCGCTCACTCTGGCGCGAGAAATCCTTGGCGAGGTAAAACTTCGCTTCGGCGCGCGTCAGGTCGCCCTGCTCCGCAGCGAGCTGCATCTGCTTCAGGCCCTCGATGCGGCTGCCGCCCGGAAGGCCGATGAAGAAGCGCAGGATTTTGACGATCGCCGAGAGAGTATCCACGAAGTAGTTGTAAATCCCCACGCCCAGGTAAGCGTCGGTCAAGCTCGGGTCAAGCTCCAGCGCCTTCAGGAGCAGGGTTCGCATTTTCTTGCCGGCGCGCGCGGTGGGAAGGTCCCGGTCACGCAGACCCTCGAGCCGCGCCCGCAGCGCATAGGCCATGCCCTGGTAGAGGTAACTGCGGGCTACCTCCTGGCTGGCCCGAAGGCGCGCGTCCGACTTCGAAATGGTGATGCCGAGGAGATCTCCGAAGTGGGCATCGTGGGGTGTGGAGGGCAGGTCCGTGGCGGCGAAGACATCGGGGTCAACCAGGTTGGCCGTCGCGTAGTAAATCTTCCACCACACGGCATCGGATTCCAGGAGATAGCCCACCGGAGACTGAGGGTCCTTCTTCTGGATGTCGCGAAATACTTCGATGGCGCCGTCGAGGTCGCCATCCATCACCAAGGCGAGGCCACGCCGGCCTTCGGCGCGAGCTTCCTCGTCCTCAGAAGACTGCGCCGCCTGGACCGAGGTGACCTGGGTGGCGAGGACGCAGACCCAGAGCAGCGCCAGAAACTTAATGAGTCGTGATGGCCAAAAACGAGAATTGTTCATCCGAGGTTTCGACCAACCAGTTTACAAATACTTCCGCGCAATTGAATAGAGGAAATGCCGTGGTCGTTCACTAGGCAGGGCGCTTGAGCCATCCGACAAGAACGTCGTTGCCCTCGACGCGAACTTCATAAGCAGAGACGGAGTGCCCGCCGGGGTGGTCGGGCAAGCCAGTACGCACGTCGAAGGTCCAGCCGTGCCAGGGGCAGGCGATGACGCAGCCGCTGAGTTTGCCGCTCCCGAGCGGACCGCCCATGTGCGGGCACACAGCATTCACGGCGTAGAAGTTCCCTTCCACGCGGCAGAGCGCCATGGGCTTATCGTGCACGATGATGTGCTTCACCGCGCCCTCGGGAACCTCTCCGACTTCGGCGACTTTCACAAAGGGTGGTCGTTTGCTCATTTCCAGAACTTTCTTTCCTTAGGCGATGGCTCTTTATAGCAGATTTCGTAGTGAAGCGTGGAGCTTCGCGGCGGAACCTTCTCGCGCGTTGTCCTGTCATGGCCTGCGGCGCGGGCTCGAAAACTGCCTCCCCAGGACCCGAAGGAATTCGTACATCACAAAGCATTCCACGGCAAACGGCGGAAAGCCCAGGTAACCGGGCAGCGGCATTTCGAAGATCTTCCAGCTTTGTAGAATTGGAAACACGTACACCCATTTGGCCGCGGCCCAGAAATTCCAGAACTCCCAGAGAATTCCGCAAATCACGCCGGCCAGGAGCAGGCTGTAGAAAGTTGAGGTTCGGCCGGCTTCAAATTCTCGCAGCAGCGAGCGGCCTCCGAGGTGGTAATTGAGGGGATCGAGCAGAAGTGCGAATCCCACCCACACCGGGCCGAAAAGATACTGGCCGGCGGGCGCCGGGACCAGCAACGGCACGGTCACGAAGAGCAGGCCCAGGAAGAATATGCTGAAGAGCGTAGCCGGGCGCAGCGTGGCGCGGGGTTTCTCACACGCGGGGAAGATGGCGAGCGCTTCGATCAAGTCCGCGGTTTCAAGCATGGCGGGCCAGATGGTGGCGAAGGACCACAAATAACCGGCGCTCCGCAAGAGCAGGTTTGCGGGCAGGCCCACATAGCTCCAGTTCTCCATCCGCAGGTTGTACGCCTCGAAGATCAGCCAGAGCGGAACCGACCAGAAGGCGAGCGAGAGAAAATGCCGGGGCGAATTGGCGAGGCGCGACTCACCGCGCAGGCTCCAAACAGCGGCGTCGGCGAGCAGCACGTAGCCCGTCCAGGCGATGGGAGTGAAGAACGTCGCTACCCAGCCAACGCCGCGGAAAAGCAACAACTCCGCCAGCAGAATGATTCCCAGGCCGGCCCAGCCCCAGACTCGAAATTCGTGGCGGCCCGGCGCGCGCAAATATTTCACCGCCAGAGCGATGACGGTGAGAAGAAA
Organism: uncultured Acidobacteriota bacterium; assembly: GCA_964613505.1. GTDB lineage: Bacteria > Acidobacteriota > Terriglobia > UBA7540 > UBA7540 > CAZTHM01. Next base: position 25,607 of record CAZTHM010000007.1, read on the forward strand.
CAGCAGAACTCCAACCACTGTGCTTGCGTGGACCATCGAGATTCGAACCTCTGTAACGGCTGGCGCGCAGAATAGTCAAGGCGCTCGCGAAAAGCAACCGAGGAGGCGGATGAGGCGGAACGCGGATTTCGCAAGGGAAACTGGAATTGATCCGGCGGCGCCTTGGTTAGTCCGGCTGGCCTAATTATTCCGGTCCGCTCGCGATTTTCCCACCTTCTCGCTGACGGGTTTCTTGTTTTAGACTCTTTTCATCATGTATGATGAAGCTCCCCAAGACGAGAACGGTCAGGGCACAAATCACAGAGGAGAACAGGAATGGCAGAAGTCAAAGCCGGTCTGCAGGATGTTGTCATCGCGAATTCCGATATCTGCGCGATCGACGGCGCGCGCGGGGTTCTGATTTATCGTGGCTACGACATTCACGATCTGGCGGCCAACTCCACCTTCGAAGAGGTTGTGTATCTTCTCTGGTTCGGGCGTCTGCCCAAGCAGGCTGAGCTCGCGGCGCTGGAGAAGCAACTGGTGGAGAACCGCGCCATTTCCACCGAGATGGCCAACCTGCTGAAGAGCCTGCCTCCCGCGCAGCATCCTATGGAGACGCTGCGCACCGCCGTCTCTGCCCTGTCGCTTTACGACCCCGAAGCCGAAGACATGTCGGAGGAAGCCAACCGGCGCAAAGCGCTGCGCCTGACCGGCCAGATGGGCACCATCGTCGCCGCCTACGGCCGCATCCGCGAAGGCAAGGATCCCATCGCGCCCGATCCCAAGTTGAGCTTCGCCGCGAATTTTCTCTACATGCTGCAGGGCAAGGCGCCGAACGCCGAGGACGCGCGGTGGTTTGACATGGCGCTGATCCTGCACGCCGATCACAGTTACAACGCCTCAACGTTTGCGGCGCGCGTGACGGCGTCGACGCTCTCCGACATGCACTCCGCCATCACCTCGGCGATTGGAACGCTCAAGGGCCCGCTGCACGGCGGCGCCAACGAGCAGGTGATGAAGATGCTCCTGGAAATCCAGACCAGTGAAAAGGCGGAGCCTTTCGTGCGGAACCTGCTGGCGCAGAAGAAAAAGATCATGGGCTTCGGCCACCGCGTCTATCACACCGAAGACCCGCGCGCCACCGAACTGCGCAAGATGTCGGAGGAATTGGG
>CAZTHM010000008.1:0-4611 GCA_964613505.1 uncultured Acidobacteriota bacterium
GCAATAAATGAGACCAGTGAGACTAATGAGACACTTTTTGTAACCCATTGATATTCCATAAGTTAGATAAAATACTCGCCTCGTTTTTTTGCCCAAGTGTCCCATTCCGCCCCACTAGAGCTTCAGGGTAAAGTCGCGGTACGCCGGCCAGTCGGGCGCGGGCGCTACACCTTGGAGTGGATCACGCGGACCGACGGCATGCCATCGGGCTCATCGACGAGCTCGATATCGTGGAAGATGTTGGGGCTTTCCTTCTTGAGGGCGCGGAAGACTTCGACGGCAAGCAGACGAATCTCCGTGTCGGCGTGCACGCTGCCGCGCAGCTCGAGGAAATGCCGCCAGGAGCGGCTGTTGCCGGTGACGAAGATTTTGGTTTCGGTGGCGTTGGGCAGGATGGAGCGGGCCGCCTGGCGCGCCCACTTGCGCCGGTCGCGCGGCGCCATCTCCGGGTGTTTCTGTTGGACGTACTGCGCCGAGGCTTCGGCCAGTTCCACGTAGGCTTTGCGGACGCAGTCGATCGTCTGCTGCCACTGGGCGCGCAGCTCGGGGCTCTCCTGATAGAGCGGCGGGACGACGTAGCGCGCGTCCGCTTCGTCCACGTAGCGCTGCGACAGTTGCGAGTATCCGAACCCGGCGCGGTGGCGCACCAGTTCGTGTGTGAGCGCGCGGCTGACGCCCGTAATCAGCAGGCACCAAACCGCGTGTTCGAGCACGCTGCCGTGCTTGGAGGTAAGGATGTTATCCAGGTATTCCTGGTTGGACTTGCGCCCCTTGCCGAACGACATGTAGCAGGTGCGCCCGGCGATCTCGGCCAGGATTTCGGCGGCGGCCTGGGTGTCGGTAGTGAAAGCCAGACCTTCGTCCTGGAGGAAGCGGGCCAGCTCTTCGTTCACCACCGTCTGGCGGCCCATCACGTAGACTTGCGGTTTGGTGACGTAAGGATCCGGCATGAGTTGTCAGATTTCAGACCCCAGGTTTTGGGAATCGCCCGAAAAAAAGGATGAAGGATGAGGTATGAAGGATGAAGTCTGCGGGCGGCGGATTACCGGCTTTCAGCCTTCACACTGCATGCTTCATACTTGATTTACTTCGTTGGCGCCGAAGCCTTCGCGTCCGCAGCCGCCTCGGCGGCTTTGCGGAAGCCGGCGTACTTACGCTGGAAACGCTCCACACGGCCGGCGGCGTCGAACAGTTTCTGCTTGCCGGTAAAGAACGGGTGACAGTTGGAGCAGATTTCCAGGTGCAACAGCTCGCTCTTGTACGTGGAGCGCGTCTTGAACGTGTGCCCGCACGCGCAGACGACGTTCACTGCGTGGTACTCGGGATGAATGCCCTTCTTCATGGTTCTCCTTAAAGCTTGAAGCGCAATTTTCCATTTTAAGCCGAGCGAGCGAAACTTTCAAGGCGATTTGCGGGCGGCCGGCTGGCGCAGAGCACAGCTCTGCGCTTTGGCTTGTCGCTGCGATCTGAAACTTATCGAATCGCCAATCCCTCGGCGCGGGCGAGTTGCCGCTGGCGCTCGTCGAAGGTAAGGAACCTTTCGGCAGAGAGAAGCAGGGCAGAGGCGACGTGCAGGATGTCAAGCGTGCGCGTTCCCATACGCGACGAGCGCCGCCGCGCGATCCGCGTTGCCAGCTCGAAAACCGCAGTGGGAAGGGGCTGCAAGGAGTAAACTCCCCCGGCGATGTCCTCGCGAAAGGCCGCCTGGCTGGCCCGAATCTCCATCGCCCGGAACTGCCGGCGAAACAACGCCAGTTCGAGTGCGTTGACCAATTCCAGTTCGGCGAGCGGGGTGAGGAAGACAATCGGCTGGGATCGCATCACCTGCGCGGCGGAAACGGAGTTCGCGTCGGCGATGTACAAGGAAACGAGAAAGCTCGTGTCCGCATAGGTGCTCATCAGCGATCGCCCCGGCCCCAGGCGACCAGTTCCGCGCCGGTCACCTTCGAAACTTTGCGGCCGTAAATCCTTTTGAGGCGGCCGAGGAAATCTGGCCAGGCGCGCCGGCGGGGCTTTACCGGGACCAGCCGCGCAATCACCCGCTTGCGCTTGGTAATCGGAATGGCCTCTCCTTCGCGCAGGCGAGCCTCGATCTCAGCAAAGCGGTAACGTAAGTCGCGTACCGAGGCATTTTTCATGTGATGTATTGTAGCATCACATCACTTTCATCACAAGGGAAGCGCGGACCTATTTTGTAGGTCCGCGGTTCTTCGATGGAATAGCCGCCCCGATTCATCGGGGCGCGACCCGCTACACCCAGGCGCGGTCGCGCGCGAGGCCCTTCGAGAGCATCTCCTGGACGTGCGCGGTGTCGTCGCGGACCTGCCAATCGAACATGCCGACGGCGATAAAATCCGCGCCTTTCACGAAGGCGTGCTGAAATCCTTCGAGCGGTTTGTCGCGGCCCGCGCCCAGGACCTTGAAGGCGACCCAGGGCTTCTTGATGCTGTTCATAAACGCGGCGATTTCCGCCGGCGCGCTCGAGTAATAGTTCACCCGATTGATGGTGAACATGTAGAAGTCCGGATCGAGCTTCGCCTTCTCGCTGCCCTCGACCGTGGCCAGGAGGTGCGCGCCGACGCCGGCCATCAGGCCCGCCGCGCGGAAGCCGCCGAGGATGCGGCCAATCTCCTCGGCCTTCCCCTGCTTCACGAAATTATCGCTGACGTTGCCGTGCAGATAAATCCCGATGGCGCCGTGGTCGCGCGCCCGCTTGGCGTTCTCGGCCGGGTCGCCTTGTTCGGGAGCGGATTGCGCAATCCACTGGAGCTTGCCGCCGCGCTCGCGCGTGAATTTCCGATAATGCTCCATGATGTGGGGATCGGCGCGCATCAGCGTGGTGTTGATGCCATTCTGCTCGGCGAGCGCCCAGGTTTCGAGAATCTTCTCGGTGGTGAAATAGTGCGTCATCAAGGCGGATTGATAGAGCAAGTCGCCCGAGTGCGCCGAGCCGGAAATCAGATTGCCGCCGATGATGAGCCGGGAAATCTCGTGCTTGCCAAACTTGCCGCGCTGCAAACCTTTGACCGGCTCCTTCACCTTGCCGTAATCCGAGCGGTCCACGAGTTGCGCCAGCAACGCCCGATGCTCGTAGGGAAGTCCCGCGAGCGTGACCCCCAGGGATGTTTTGAATAGTCCACGACGGCTGATTTTCTTCATGAAAGAGTCCTCCCGAAACGACCGGGCGAGGGAAGCTGAACCGCGGCGCGGGGTCGCTGGCTGCGCCGTGGAACTTCGGTGAGCGGCATTATCCCACAACTGGCACGACAACGGAACGGACTGCTCGGGAGTCGAACTTCCATCGCAGCCGGGTGGGTCAGGCGAATTTCGCGGTCAGCGCGGGCAAGGAAACGGTCTCGAGGCTCTTGAGGTCGAGCTTCTGGGAGGCGCGGTCGATGTCAATGCCGACGATGTTGCCCTCGGCGTCGAAATCGAGGACGAGTCCCTCGGCGACCTCACGCGAATCCGCACTGGGCCTGGAGTTGAGGTCGATGTAGAGGGAGTCCGTCTCCGGATAGTAGAGCAACTTCATTTGGATACCTCCCAAGCCTCTATGGTAGCTTGAAATTGCGGTCCGGAAAAGCGTTGTGGACTGTTTCCCCGTCCGCCAGGGTTACGACGCGCAACACTCGCCCTTGGAGTTCCGGAACAATACCCCAATGGCGGATTCTGCCCTCCGGCTGAATCTCTTTCTGGAGCGGATTGGCGATGATCCGCTCACACCACTCGCGTTGGATGTAAGGCCGCTTGCGCAGGACCTACTCTTCGAAATAGCGCCTAGTCTTCACCGTGGTGGTGATTATCCGCAAATGCCATCGCGTATGCAATCCGGGGGCGAAGACTTTACCCAAGTACCGGCACGACAACGGAACGGATAGCGCGGGCGTCGTCGCTGAGCAGAAAATGAATCACGCGCGCGACGTCTTCGGTCTTGACCCACTTGGAAAAATCCGCGTTGGGCATGGAGCGGCGATTGGCGGGAGTGTCCATCGTGCCGGGCAGCAGGCAGTGGACGTGGATATCGTAGTTCTTCAACTCGTCGGCAAGAATCTCACTGAGCTGCTGGACGGCGCCCTTCGAGACCGCGTAGGCCGCAATCCCCGCGCCTCCGCCGCGCAAAATCGCGCCGCTCGAGAGGGTCACGATGCGGCCGAAATTCTGCTGGATCATCACCGGGACGACCGCGCGCAGACATTTGACCAGCGAGCGACAATTGAGGTTGAACATGTGATCCCAGGTTTTCTCGTCAGTCTCGAAACTCTTTCCCGCGGCAAACCCGCCGGCGACTGCGACCAGAAAATCGATCCGGCCCCAGCGCGCGGACAGGTCGCGAACCGACGCTTCCACGTCGCCGGCCCGCGTCAGGTCAACCTGCATTCCGAAGAGGCGCTCGGCGTTCGCGCCGGCGTCACGAGCCAGGGCCGTCAACTCCTCCGCGCTGCGATAGGTGACGGCGACGCGCGCGCCGCTCGCCAACAAATCCAGCGTTATGCCGCGGCCCAGCGCGCCGGTGCCGCCCGTGACGATCGCGACGCGATTCTCGAACGTCATATTGATTCTCTGCATATTGCCCGATAGTGATATTCGCTACGTATGATGTCGGGCGAATTT
>CAZTHM010000008.1:4621-15980 GCA_964613505.1 uncultured Acidobacteriota bacterium
GCCCGTGACCATCACGACGCGATTCTCGAACATTGTATTAACTGTCTGCATATCTGAGATAGTGATATTCCTCCCGTAAAATGACTGGCGAGCGCATTAAACTGGAACGCGGCCTTCACTCGAGCCCAAGCGCCAGCAAGCTGGCTCACTCCCAAGCGGCGCTCCTAGGGCCAGCGCGTATCCCAGGCCAGGCAAATGCGCTCGATGGTATCGATCATCACTTCGACTTCTTCTGGAGTCAGGCCCGCCTCGGGATGGACGGCGGCGTTGCGCGCTTCCCAGATGCGCCGCAGCAGAGTTTTCTGTTCGAGCGAGATGCGGCCGTCGTGCTCCAGCCGGTCGAAGAGAATTTCGATTGAGCCTTTCACGCCCAGCTTCACGCCCGACTGGCGCGCCGCGCGGCGCAGCAGGCGCTCGTACTCCTCGCCGGCGATCTTGGCCGCCAGCTTGGGATGCTCCTCGAGCAGGATGCGGGCGAATTCCAGCGGTCCATATTTTTCCAGAAATGGCCGCAGGGCCTGGGCGATGCGGCGCCGCTGGATCCAGACTTCAGCGTCGAACTCGTGACGCGCCTGCTCGGCTTCCGGCGTGAGCTCGGGCCCGCGCGTCTGCTGATGGAACGCCCACAGCGCCATTTCGGTTTCCGCCACCGAGGCCAGACGGAAATGCTTCTGCCATTCGCGCAACTCGTCGCAGAAGGCGCAGTAAAGTTCCACGGCGGTGGGCCGGTGGATTTGCAGCAGGTTCACGACCGGCGTCGAGAAGATGCCGAAACGGTCGGGATGCACGAAGCGCAGCACCAGCGACACGACGCCCGTGTTGTGGAACACACCCAGCAGCCGCTCCACCGTTTCGCGGCTGTCGGCCGGGATCGGCGCCAGCATCAGGCGCCGATTCTTAAGCTCCTCGTCCAACTCTCTTTCGTTGGGCTTTTGCCAGTAGCGCGCAAACGGCGTGCGCGCCGGGTCGAAAATCTTCACCACGTCGCGCGCCACCAACCAGCGTTTGCCCGTGCGCAGTTGTTCGTAATCTTTTTCCAGGGCGCGGAACGAATACGCTCGCTGGAATTTCCGCCGGCAAACATCGGCGAATCGGTCGAGATAGGTTTGCAGGTCGAAGCTCATAACAGGACCACGGTCTTCCCTTCACCGGTCCGCCCGTTGACGGACACTCTCTCTGGCGGGGAGAGACCCGGAGGTGTCAGTATGGCAGGACCAGCAGGGGTTTTGCACTCACTCCTCGTCATCCTCGCGCACCTTGGTCCTCCGTACGGTTACACGGGTGCCGGTTTCGGGTCTCGCGAAGGGTTGGAGTTCGGCAAGAAGATGATCCGGCCACAGCTTCTCATCAAAGATAGTCTTCAACTCATAAACATCTAACTCAGAAACATCTTCCCAGCGGCCGAGTTTCTTGAGCAGCGCTTCCAGCGGCGCGCGGTTCGGGTCGTGTTTCAGAGGAAACACCGTCTGCACGAACTGTTTCACAGTCACTCGCCCGCCGCGCCCCGCTACGGCGCTTACCTGCCGCTGGCGACAGAACTCGGTGATGAGCGCCTTGAGCTCCTCGAATTGCCGCGTGAGACGATCAATCTGAGACTTGGTCTCGAGCAGTTGATTGGCCAAGCGCACGCCCTCGTCGTCGGCGAACTCGGCGGGCGGGAGCGCCTCGACCGCATCGACGTGTTTCCAGAGCGGGCAGGCCGCGCGGTACTCACACCAGTCGCAGAGTTTGCTCTGGCGAGGCGCGAATTCCTTTTCCTGCTCGATCTGCTTGATGACGCCGATGGTTTCCGCGGCCAAAGCTTTCAGATTCTCCGCAGTCCGGCGGGAGCGCAACGTGGTGTCGAAACCGACATAATGCCACACGAGTTCCACACGCGTGGCTTCGGGCCAGCGGGTTCTAAGGCCAATCTGATAGAGGGCGAGCTGGCGGTCGGAGTCCAGTTCCGCCTGCGCGGGCAAGTGCCCGCCGGTCTTGTAGTCGTGAATTTCCCAGACGCCGTCCGGCTGGCGCGCGACGCGGTCGATGTAACCCTGGATTTTGTAATCGCCCCGTTCGTCAAGAGGGAAGACAATCCGCGCCTCGGTCTCCAGGGTCTGGCTCTGGTCAAAAGGCCTGTAGCGGTCGTAGTAGTTGCGAAGGCATTTGGCGCCGTAGTCGAAGTAATTCTCTGCCGTCAAGTCTTTGTTGACGATCTTGATGGCCGGTTCCCACTCCTTCTTCCAAACCTCGCCGTAGCAGGCCAGGAGGTCGTCGAGGGAATCGAGTTTGCACCGCTGCAGGTCTTTGTAAAGTTTCTGAAGGACGTCATGGACGCGGCTGCCCACAAAGGCTTCGATGCTTTCCTCTTCGGGTTTCTCGATTTTGTCGATGTACTTGAATTTGTATTTCTGCGGGCAGCCCTCAAAGGTCTGGAGTCGAGAGTGCGAATAGAGCGGCATGGCGAAGCACCTCCGACCTCGAAAGGGGCCCGGCGGGCGGCGATGAGACCTCGAAGTCTTTCGCCGCCTCGATCTTACCACCTGGCCCACGCTTGGACCAAAAGACCGCTTCGGAAGCGACGGGCGGCAAGGGCGGAGGGGAGAGTCGGGTAGCCTCGTAGAATGCCCCGCGCCGGCGCCAGGAGGCGCGAGGCGAGGCTTTTGAGGTAAGAGCCGATACGTATAGCCTATTGCCTGTGTCGGAGGCCTCCAATCGCCTCCAGGCGCGAAATCCTGATTTTGCAAGGTCGGTGGCCGAAATCGGCCAGGTTCGGCCACCAGCGGCCAGGAACGGTTGGCAGCTCACGGTTGGAGGCTTCGCCGTTCAAGCTATCCTCTGTTAAATCAACATGATAGAGACATGCCTGGGAGTGTTAGTTTGGAACCCCGCTTGCCATGCTGAGGGTGGAAGACAAGGCGGTTCCCTGGAACTTGCAGGGGAAACGAGGTGCGCCATGAAACGCTGGTACTACATTTTTGCCCTGGGGACATTGGTTTTGCTCTCGCTCACGCTGCTCGCGGTCGAGCCGGCACGAGCCGAGGATGAGCCGGCGCCGGGTGTAGCCCGCGTCAGCCTGATTCACGGCGACGTTTCCTCCATGCGGGGCGACTCGGGCGACTGGGTGGCTTCCACGGTGAACGCCCCCTTGGTGCACGGCGACAAGGTTGCCACCGGCGAGAAATCGCAGACCGAGGTGCAGCTCGACTCCGCCAACGTTGTGCGGCTGGCTCCGCGCTCTGAAGTCAAGGTTGCCGACCTGACCCGCACGCGCATCCAGTTGCAGGTGGCGCAGGGGCTGGTCACTTACTCGGTGATGAAGGAAAACGAAGCGGACATCGAGATTGATACGCCCAACATGGCCGTGCGGCCACTCAAGGAAGGCCGGTACCGCATTGAGGTGAGGTCGCCCTCGGAAACCCTTCTGATCGTGCGCAAGGGCGAGGCGGAAGTTACTACGCCGCAAGGCACCACGACGGTTGGGCAAGGAAAAATCATCACCGTCCGCGGCACGGACAATCCCGAGTATCAGATTGCCGGCGAGCCCCGCGACGATGACTGGGACAAGTGGAACAGGGAACGAGATGACGACATCCGGGACGCGCGCAGCTACCGCTACGCCAACCGGTACTACACCGGCGCGCATGACCTGGACCGCCACGGACGCTGGGTCAACGTTCCCGGCTACGACTACGTGTGGTCGCCCTATGCGGATGCCTCTTGGGCGCCGTATCGCGACGGAAGCTGGGTGTGGGAACCTTACTGGGGCTGGACGTGGGTTTCCTACGAGCCCTGGGGATGGGCGCCTTACCACTACGGACGATGGTTCAATCACAGCAGTTCGTGGTATTGGTGGCCGGGGCAAAACTATTATGGGTATTACCCGACTTGGGGACCGGCCTATGTTTCCTTTCTCGGCTTCGGATTCGGCGGGCACAATTGGGGTTTCGGATTTGGTTACGGATACAGTTCCATCGGCTGGTGCGCGCTCGGCCCGTATGACTCGTACTATCCCTGGTGGGGCGGGCACAACACCTACAACGCGGTGAACGTGACCAACATCACCAACGTCACCAACGTCACGAACATTACCAATATCAACTCTGGACGCGGCACGCCGGTCCGTGGGCCCGTCCGGCCCTACACTTCAAACCTCCAGCAGGCGCTGACCAATTCTCGGATGCGCGGCGGCATCACGCAGGTCTCGACGGAAGACTTCGTGCGCGGACGAATCCCCCGCCGGCCGCAGCCGGTGAACGCGGCCACCCTGCGCCAGGCGCAACTTGTGCAGGGCGCCGTGCCCGCCGTTCCGACGCGCGAAAGCTTGCGCCCCGTGGATCGCCAGGTGAATCCCGCGTCCTTGCCGCGCAACGCGAATGCGTCGCAGAACTTTTTCACGCGACGCCCGCCGCCCGCCGGCCCGCAGTCCTTCGCGGCGCGCCAGGCGGAAGTGCAGCAGATGGTCCAGCAGCACAACCCGATGGCAACAGAAGGCGGAAGGCCCGGCGCCGGAACTCCAGTGGGTACCCGCAATACCGCCAATCCGCAGATGGGCGGCCAGGGTAATTCTGCAGGCCAACCCGGCACAGTGGCTCGGCCCGGGACGCCCGCTGCCAGCCAACCCACACTTCGCGAGGCGCAGGAAGCGCTGCGCAATCGCGGCCGTGGGACTTTCGGCACGCGGCCCGGCACGGTTCCGACCGGGGCGGGCGGTGCGGCAACCAGCACGGCGACTTCGCAGCCGCCCTCAACGAGCCAGCCGGCGCCCATCCAAGTCCAAGGGACGACTCGCGAAGGGGCCGCAGCTCCCGGTTGGAGAAGGTTCGGCGAACCTGGACCGGGAGGAATTGTTCGCACCGCTCCGGCGCCCTTGGGTGGGCAGGCAGCGACGCCCCGGCCCGTGCCCGCGCAAGGGAACCAGGGGCAAACCGCTCGACCTGCACCGCAGCAGGAGCGTCCGGGCTGGCAGCGATTCGGCACGGGCCAGTCTCGAGAGGTTCCCAACCGGCCGACGACCACGGGCGCGCCGCGAGACACTCGGCCCGCGCCCGCGCCGCGCGAGGCCCCCACCCCTTCGCAGGGAGAGGATAACCGGAGCAACTTCCAGGGGTTCAGTCCGCAGGAGCGCCCGGCTCCCGCCGAGCGGAACACGCCATCCTTCACCTCGGGCGGAGAAGCGCGAGGCAGCGAGTCACCGAGTTGGACGCGGTTTCCTGGCCGCACCGAATCGCCGCGCAGCTTCGAGCGCCAGCCACTCGAAATTCGCAGGCCCATCACTACGGAGCGCGCTGCGCCCCGCAGTTTTGAAGGCGGCGCTCCCTCGGCGGCGCCTCGCAGCTTCGAGGGAGGCGGCAATCGCGGCGGGTGGGGCGGCAGCGCTCCATCGGCTCCTCCCCGGAGCTTTGATAGTGGTGGCAGCCGGGGTGGTGGCGGCGGCGCGCGCAGTGCTCCCTCTCCTCCACCGCGCAGTTATAGTGGCGGCGGTGGTGGCGGCGCTCGCAGCGCGCCCTCTGCTCCACCCCGAACTTCAAGTGGCGGGGGCGGCGGGGGCGAACGATCTGCACCCTCTGGCGGCGGGCACAGCGCTCCAGCTCCCCGCGGCGGCGGAGACAACCGCGGACGACATTAGCGGGAACCCAGTTCTTCTCAGGGGCACGGCCCGCCGTGCCCCTCCATTCTTTCCTTTCGACTTTCAACTTTTAACTCTCGACTCGCTTCTGACTTCTGCCTTCTCGGTTCTTCATGTAGAATCTCGGCGATGACCACGCGCCCCAAGCACCATGCCAAGACCACGGCCTCGCGCGAAGAGATCGAACGCCTTTTGCGCGGCGAGCACTCCGACCCCTTCCACATTCTTGGCGACCATCCGGTTGAAGTTGACGGCAAGCCCGCCATCGCCATCCGCGCGTTCCTGCCGGATGCCGCGGAGGTTTGGGCTCTCAGAAATGCCGGGCCGATCCCGCTCCCACGCGTCCACCCCGAAGGTTTTTTCGAGGCGCTATGCGCCGGCGAGTCGCAAACCTTTCCTTATCGCCTGCGCGCCCAAAGCAAGTCGGGGCAGGAATGGGAATTTGACGACCCTTACCGTTTTCCGCCGGTGCTGACGGATTTTGATTTGCACCTGCTCAGCGAGGGGACGCACTACGACGCCTATGAGAAACTGGGCGCGCACGTGAGAGAGATCGAAGGCGTGCGCGGCGTGGTGTTTGCCGTGTGGGCGCCCAACGCGCAGCGCGTGAGCGTGGTCGGCGACTTCAACCAGTGGGACGGCCGCCGCCATCCCCTGCGCGTGCGCGGGGCGACGGGAATGTGGGAGATTTTCCTGCCCGGGCTCGGCGAAGGCGATGTTTACAAGTTTGAAATCAAGTCCCGCGAAAACGGTACGCTGCTGCTCAAGGCCGACCCGTTCGCGTTCCATTCCGAACTGCGGCCCAAGACCGCGTCCATCGTCTACGACATCCACAAGTACGAGTGGCACGACGCTGACTGGATGGCGGAGCGCGCCCATCGCCAGTCGCTTTCCGCGCCGATTTCAATTTACGAAGTTCATCTCGGTTCGTGGATGCGTACGCCGGAAGCGAACGCGATGCTCAGTTATCGCGACCTTGCCGGGCGCCTGGCGGACTACGCGCTGAAGATGGGCTTCACCCACGTCGAGTTGTTGCCGGTGATGGAGCACCCGCTGGATGAGTCGTGGGGTTATCAGACGACCGGCTACTTCGCGCCCACCAGCCGCCACGGGACGCCGGAAGATTTCATGTATTTCGTGGACTACCTGCACCAGCACGGCATCGGCGTGATTCTCGATTGGGTGCCGGCGCACTTTCCCGATGACGCCCACGGGCTGGCGCACTTCGACGGGACCTTCCTCTACGACCACGCCGACCCGCGCCGCGGTGAGCATCAGGACTGGGGCACGCGCGTTTTCAACTACGCGCGCACGGAAGTCCGCAGTTTCCTCTGTAACAGCGCGCTCTTCTGGCTCGACAAGTATCACGCCGACGGCCTGCGCGTGGACGCGGTGGCTTCGATGCTCTACCTTGACTACTCACGCAAGCCCGGGGAGTGGGTTCCCAACCGCTACGGCGGGAATGAGGACCTGGAAGCCATCGACTTCATCAAGCGCTTCAACGAGATCGTTCACCAAGAGCATCCCGGCGTCCTGACCATCGCCGAGGAGTCCACCGCCTGGCCGGGCGTCTCACGCCCGACTTATCTGGGCGGGCTCGGCTTCAGCCTGAAGTGGAACATGGGCTGGATGCACGACATGCTCCTCTATTTCTCCAAGGACGCCATTCATCGCAAATTCCATCACAACAACCTGACGTTTTCGCTCCTCTACGCCTTCACCGAGAACTTCGCGCTGGTGCTCTCCCACGACGAAGTCGTCCACGGCAAGCGCTCGCTGCTCTCCAAAATGCCGGGTGACGACTGGCAGATGCTTGCGAACCTTCGCGCGCTTTTCGCCTTCCTGTACGCGCACCCGGGAAAGAAACTGCTTTTCATGGGCGGGGAATTCGGGCAGTGGATCGAATGGAACGCCGGCCAGAGCCTCGACTGGCACCAGCTCGATTACGAGCCGCACCAGAAACTTCAACGCCTGGTGGCGGAGCTCAACCGGGTTTACCGCGCCGAGGCGGCGCTGCACGAAGTGGATTTCGAGCCCGCCGGGTTCGAGTGGGTGGACTTCCACGACGCCGACCAGTCGGTGATTATCTTCCTGCGGCGCGCGCGCAGGCGCGAGGAACACGTCGTTGTGGTGTGCAATTTCACTCCCATGCCGCGCGCCGGCTACCGCGTGGGCGTCCCCGAAGCGTCCTTCTATCGCGAACTCCTGAATACAGACGACAGCCAGTTCGGCGGCAGCGGCCTCACCAACGGTCCCGGCGCCCAGGCCATCAACCAGCCCTGGCACACTCAGCCGTGCTCCCTCGAGCTGACCTTGCCACCGCTGGGGGTTACAATCCTGAAGCCGGAAAAGTAACAGAGGGGGAAGCGAGACGAAACTCGGAAGGAAAAGAACTCCCGCGAGCCTAATGGCAGAGGCACAATCAGGTCGCAGCTGATGGTTCAGAATCCAAAATCCAAAATCTAAAATCCAAAATTCCCCCGCTCGACTTTCGGGTCCATCTCTCCAACCGGCACTTCAGCGGCCGCAGGGGCGCCCACCTGCCACCAGCTGAGTAGCTTTGTCCCCCAATCGTCAAGAAAGGTATAGACCACGGGAACGACAATCAAGGTGAGCAATGTCGAGGTAATGAGCCCGCCGATGACGGCGCGGGCCATGGGGGCGCGCATCTCGGAACCCGCGCCGATGGCAAAAGCCAGGGGCGCCATGCCGAAGATCATCGCCGCGGTGGTCATGATGATGGGCCGCAAGCGCACCTGCGCGGCGCGCACCAGCGCCCGCGCGCGGCCCATCCCCTCGCGGCGCTGGCGGTTCGTGTAGTCGATGAGCAGGATGGCGTTCTTGGTGACCAGGCCCATCAGCATGATGAGTCCGATCATGGACATGATGTTGAGGTTGTCGTGGGTCATCCAGAGCATCAGCGCCACGCCCACCAGCGAGAGCGGCAACGAGAGCATGATCGCCAGGGGGTGGAAGAAGCTGCGGAATTGCGACGCCAGAATGGCGTAAATGAAAATCACCGCCAGCACCAGGGCGCGGTAGATGTAGTAGAAGGTCTCGCCCAGGTCCTCGGCCTGGCCGGTGTAGTTGATCTGGACTCCCGCAGGGAGCTGCAATTGAGCGTTCTTGACTTTCAGGTCATCGAGGACGCTGCCGAGCGGGCGGTCCTGGGTCGAGGCCATCACGCGCACCTCGCGCAGCAGGTCGCGGCGGCGAATGATGGAAGGCGCCTCGGAATCTTCCAGCCTGGCGACCTGCGTCAGCGGAACGCCCTCGCCGGAACCGGGCAGCGCCTTCATCACGGGCAAGTAGATTTCCTCGAGGTCTTCGCGCAAGCGCCGTTGATTCTCGTCCAGCCGCACGCGCACGTCGTAAGCGTCGCCGTCGGGATCCTGAAATTGCGAGACAACGTCACCCGCGATCAATCCGCGCACCACGGAGGAGACGGTCCCGAGATCGAGCCCCAGGTCGGAGGCCGTCTTGCGGTCGAGGCGCACGCGAATTTCCGGCCGCGGATCTTCGCGGCTCGAGTCCACGTCGGCGGCGCCCGGCGTGGCCTTGGCATTGGCCACCACGCGCAGCGCCACCTCGTCCATGCGCACGAGGTCGGTGCCCCGGATGCTGACCTGCAGCGGCTGTCCCTCACCCGCCATGTATTCGACTTCTCCGACGATCGAGCGCAGCCCCGGCCAATGCGTGAGTTCCTCGCGCAGCGCCTGGCGAAGTTCGAAGTCGGTCCGGCGGCGCTCGCTCTTGGGTTTCAGCTTAATGTAGATCGCCCCCTCGTTGATCGGCGTCGTTCCGCCCGCCCCGACGGTCACGAATGAGTAAGCAATCTCGGAATGGCGTTTGAGCAACTCCGTCACGCGCCGCCCCACATCGGCGGTCTCGCGCAGCGTCGTCCCCGGAGGCATCTTGAAGGAGACCTGGAACTCGCCGCGGTCGTAGTCGGGGATGAAGGCGCTCCCTAGGCGGCCGAAGATGGCGAAACTCACGACGATGGAAACCGTCGCCAGCGCGATCACCACGCCGCGGTGGCGAAGCGACCAGCTCAGGCTGCTGTCCAGCACCGAGTGCAGATCTTCAAACTTGCGGTTGGCGCTTTCGAGCGCGCGGCTCAGCCAGCCCTTGTGGCGGCCGGCTTCGATCGAAGGGTCGTACCAGCGCGAGGAGAGCATCGGGTCAAGCGTGAAAGAAACGAAAAGCGAGACCAGCACTGCGAAGCCCACCGTCATGCCGAACTGGTAGAAGAACTGGCCCACCACACCGCCCATGAACGCGACAGGCACGAATACCGCCATGATGGTGAAAGTCGTCGCCATCACGGCGAGACCGATTTCCGCCGTGCCTTCGATGGCGGCCGTCATGTGATCGGCGCCGTGCTCCATGTGGCGGACGATGTTTTCGCGCACCACGATGGCGTCGTCAATCAGCATGCCGATGGCGAGCGAGAGCCCCATCAGCGTCATGACGTTCAGCGTAAAGCCCAGCGCCCGCATGATGATGAAGGCGCTGATCACCGAGATGGGCAGCGTCACGCCGGTGATGATGGTGCTCCGCCAGCTATTGAGGAAGCAAAAGACCACGAGCACCGTGAGGATGGCGCCCAGGATGAGCGTCGTGGTGACGTCTTCCACCGACTCGCGGATGAAGGTCGAGTTGTCCTGCACGACGCGCAGTTGGGTGCCCGGGGGCATTTCGGCCTGCAGTTTGCTGAGGCCGGCCTTGACGTGGTCGGCCACTTCCACCGTGTTCGCCCCGGTCTGCTTCTGGATCTGCAAGGCGAGCGCGGGCTCGCCGTCGAGCAGCGAGAAGCTGCGCTGCTCCTCGATGCCGTCTTCGACTTTTCCCAGCATGGCGAGCGTGACAGGGAAGCCGTTGCGCACGGTTACGATCAGGCCGTCGAAGTCGCGCGGCTCCGAGGCGCGCCCCGCTACGCGCACCAGCGATTCGCGCAAGCCCTGGTCGAGCTTGCCGGCGGGAATGTCGAGGTTCTCTCGCCGCAGCGCCTCCGCCACTTCGAAGTACGTGAGCCCGAACGCTTTCAGCTTGTCGCGGTCGAGCAGGATGTGAATCTCCCGGCGCGCCGCGCCCACCAGCCGCACCTGGCCGACGCCCGAGATGTTTTCCAGCCGACGCTTCAGCACTTTTTCGGCGAGCGTCGTCAGCGCCTTGCGGTCGAGTGATGGCGAAAGCACAGCGATGGAGAGAATCGGCAACTCGTCAAAGCGGATCTGCTGGATGACCGGCTCCTTCACTTCTCGCGGAAACAGGCTGCGGATGCCGTTGATCTTGCTCTGCACTTCCAGGAGCGCCGTGTTGATGTTCTTGCCGAGCTGGAATTCCACCACCACGCTCGAAAGGCCCTCGGTGGTGACCGAATTCACGTGACGGATCCCGCCGATGGGGTTCACGGCTTCTTCAATGCGCTTGGAGACTTCCGTTTCCACCGTTTCCGGCGCCACGCCCGGATAGGTTGTGGTGATGCTGATCACCGGGATGTCGATGTTCGGAAAGAGGTCAATCTTCAATTCGATGTAAGAGAAGATGCCGACCACCACGAGCGCCACCACCATCATGGTGGCGAAGACGGGCTGACGGATCGAGAGGTTTGAAAGAAACATGATGCCTCAATGCTGATTACACAGTACAGTTATAACCATTACTGTACGACGGTCTGCGAGCGCCGCCAGTCCCTCTTACGGCCGCGGCGCCACGCTGGCGCCGTCGGCGAGCTCGAGGTTTTGTTCC
>CAZTHM010000008.1:15990-24100 GCA_964613505.1 uncultured Acidobacteriota bacterium
GTACAGTTACAACCAATTGATGTACGACGGTCTGTTAATGGCGCCGCCGGTCCCTCTTACGGCCGCGGCGATACGCTGGCGCCGTCGGCGAGCTCGAGGTTTTGTTCCGCGACGACGACTTCGCCCGCGTTCAAACCGGCAGCGATCTCAAGACCCTGCGCTTGCTCGATTCCCAGCTTCACTTCGCGCCGGCGCGCGTGGTCCTGATCCACCACGTAGAGAAATGCCGGCTGGCCGGGTCGCCGCCACACCGCCTCCGCAGGAACGATCAGCACCGCGGGCTTGACTCCGGTGATGATGCGCCCCTTGGCGAACATTCCGGCTTTCAGCTTCGCGGCCGGATTGGGCACCGCAGCGCGAACCAGGACCGAACGGTTCTGGAGCTGCACGGCGGGACTGATGTTCAGCACGCTGGCTTCAAATACCTCATCGGGGAACGCCGCCACCGTGAAACGAACCCTCTGCCCCCTGGCCAGCGCCGCCAGTTCCGACGACGCCACGTTCGTCTCCAGTTCCAACCGCTGATTGTCCACTAGGTGGTAGACGAGCGCGTTGGCGTCCACCCAGCTTCCCGGGTTGACGAATTTCCGGTCCACTTCGCCGCTGATGGGCGAGACGATGCGGCAGTCGTTTAGATGCTTCTCCGCCAGAGCGGCGGTTTGGCGCGCCTGCTCGACCTGGGCTTCGGCGAGTCGAATTTGGGCGCGGGCGTCGCGCGCCGTCGCTTCCGCCGCCTGAAAGTCGCGGTCGGTAATGCCCCCGGACTTCAGGAGGTTCTGCGCGCGATCGAGTTCCCGCTGGGCGTGCTCCTCCGCCACCTTGGCGCGGTCGAGCGCGGCTTGGGTCACCCCCAGCGCGGCGCGCGCTTGGCCGACGGAAAGGCGAGCGTTCACGTCCTCCAGTTGCGCGACGAGTTCTCCCCGGCTTACACGGTCGCCTTCCTGCTTGAGCAGCGAAACTAACCTCCCGGCAAACTCCGTTTTGACATCGACCGCGACTGAGGAGGCAAGCGATCCGGTAACATCCACGCCGAGTTCGAGTGGCCGGGCTTCGGCGCGCACGACGCGCACGGCGAGCGGGGGCGCGGCCGCGGCGGCGGATTTGGGCGGGTCATTCGCGCACCCGGACGACAGGAGAACGTTAACCAATCCCGCCACGAGCGCTGCGGTCAGGCTCTTTCGGTGCTGCACGATTCTATTGTCCGCCATGCGCTTCTCCCGGCTTTGCTTCGGCGTTGAATTGTTCCACGGGGTCCAGGCCCATCACCCAGCGAAGTTGCGCGCGGGCGAGCAGGTGGTCGTGCAGGCCTTGCAGGAGATTCCACCGCGCTTGCGTCAACGCGGCCTGCGCGTCGGTGACGTCGAGCGTCGTGGCGGCTCCGAATTTGTAATTGTCCTGCATCATCGTCAGCACGCGTTCGGCTTCGCCGACGTTGAGCCGGGCTGCCTCCACCGTCTGCCCGGCGCGGTCGAGCTCGTCGAGCGCCGTCTGCGCTTCCAGGCGCACCGAGTTCTCTTCCTCGGAGCGGGAAAGCTCGGCCACCTTGCGCGCCGCCACCGCCTGCTGGAAGAGGCCCGACCGCCGTCCGCCGTCAAACAATGGCAGGCTCAGGTTGAGCGTGAACATCCAGCGGGAGAAACTGTGATTCCCCAGGTTCGAGGGCTGGCGCGCCGAAAACCCGTATTGCCCGTTGAAATCCGCGCGGAAGCGGCTCTCGGCATTCGCCAGCTTCTTCGCCGATTCCGCCTCCAGCTCATTGATGCGCAGCCGCTGGAGTTCCGGGCGGTGCGCGACGGCGTGACTTAACACCTCTTGCGCGCCCATCTTGGGTTGCGGATTGAACGTGAGGTCTCCGACCGCTTCGGTGGGATAATCCACCGGGCGAACCAGCAGGTTGTTGAGCACCGAACGCGCTCGCCGCACCGAGTTTCCCGCCCGGATTAGTTCCGGCTGCGCGTTGGCCAGGCTGACTTGCGAGCGGAGGACATCCACCTCCGTGGCCACACCTCCGGCGTAGCGCGTGCGCGCCATGGCCAGGTGCTGGCGCCGCTGTTCCACGGCTGCCTGTGCCACCAGGTGCAAACGCTCGGCGAGAATCAAATCGTAAAACGCCCGAATCACCTTGAGCCGGACATCTTGCTCCACGCGCGCCCGGTCTACACCCACTCCCTCCGACTCCAGGCTCGCCAGCTTCAGCGCGGTTCCAACTTTGCCCGAGGTGTAGATCGGTTGGGACACCGACATGTTGTAATCGAACAGGTTGGCGCCCACCGGGGTCAGCCCCTCGCGAAACTCGATGGGGATCTTGTCGAAGCTCGAGGCGTTCAGAAACGAGGGGTCGCGCCAGCGCAGGGCGGCGCCGTTGAGTTTGAGTTCGGGCAGAGCCTGCGCGCGGACCTCGCGATAGCGGCCTTTCAAGGCGTCGCTCTTCGCCTGCGCGATGAGGACCTGCTGATTGCGCTCGAGCGCGAGGGCCACCGCCTGCTCGAGGGTAATCGCCGCCGGCTCTTCCGCCCGAGCCGCCACAAGGCCAATGAGGAGTGTACCCAGCAGTATAGAAATGTTCGTAACTGCTTTCGCCTTGTTCATAATCTCTTTACCGATCAGTAGCTCTCCGAGTGCACCCTTCCAGGAGGAGATTGACCAAGTCACGGGCGTTGGACCGATTGAGCGGCGGGTCGCCTCTCAGAAAGTGGCCCATCGTCATGGCGAACGCGATCCCGCAAATCGCCTCGGCGATCTGCTTGGGGTCGCCACGGATTTCCCGGTTTTGGACTCCATCGCGCAGGACTTCCGCCAGCAAGCGTTCGTCGGCGCGGCTCATTTCAATGAAGTCGATGGCGGGTGATTCCTTTTCCGGGGCCGTCAGCATGCGCACGGCCATGCGATATTCGTTGTGATTACGCCGCGAAAACGAGAACATCGCCAGCAGAACTTCGAGAAGCCTCTCGCGGGTTGTTCGCCCTCGGTGGGAAGCTCGGCGCAACTCCCGCTGGTATTCGTTAAAACAGTCGTGGACCAGGGACTGGTAAAGTTCTTCTTTGCTGCCAAAATGGTAGTAAAGGACCGGTTTGGTAATCCCGGCACGCGCGCAGATCTCGCGCGTCGAGGTGGCGGCGAAACCCTTCTCGGCAAAGAGTTCGGCGGCCGCCTTGCGAATCGACTCCTTCGCGGAGGTTGGATGGCCGTTTCTTTGCACGCGCAGACTCATACTTACCGGTAAGTATAGAAATCGCCGTGAATTTGTCAAGAGCCAAAATGGCAGACAGAGTTGTGGCAGGAATTGATCAGGAGATGGTGTAATGGTTGCCAGGTGGGAAAGCGGCGCGGATACTTGAACCGGACCTCCCTGAAATGCATCTATTAGGGGTAGGACGGTGGAGGGAAGCGCGTATGGCCGAACAGCCGAGTGATCGAAAAGGCGTCTTGCTTATTTCCGCGTTGGCCGGTCTGATCGGCGGATTGTGCTGTGTGACGCCCGTGGTGCTGGTGCTGCTCGGTCTGGCGAGCATTTCCGTCGCCGCCGACCTCGGGAATGTCCTCTACGGAGACTATCGCTGGCTTTTCCGACTGACGGCCTTGGCTTTTCTCGCGCTGGCGCTGTGGATCTATTTCCGCCGCCGCGGCATCTGCACGCTCGACCAGGCGCGACGCGAGCGCAACCGCATCGTCAATACATCACTGGTGGTGGTGATTGGCGCCGTCGGCGTCTACATTTTCTGGACCTACATTGCCGTGCATTACTGGGGCATCGCCGTCGGCCTGCCTTGGGCGCAATACGACGAGAGCTGGGCGCTCCCCGCTTCAGCGATCGTGCTGGCGCTTGCGCTGACCCTCTATTTTGCCTTGTTCCGGCATTCTCCGAAGCAAAGCTAATTCCGCACTTTGGTTGGAGTTCTCGCTTCAGGCGAGAGGTCTCTCCGTGTTCGGGGCCTTCCTTAACTCCCACCCGCACTTCCGGCATTCCACGCGGCGGCGGGCGTTCAGGGTGCGGCATTTCGGACAGGTAATATACATGGCGCGGGCGAAGAGGTGAGTGATCAGTGCGCTCCCGCCCAGGATGGCGATGGCCAGCGCCACGTTGAGGAAAGTTTCTTTCATTGGGCGAGCGCGGCGCGGCCGGCGCGCACCGCTTCCACGAACTTCTTCGCGGTCTCGGTGATCTGGTCGAGCTTCCCTTCCCGGAGCGCCTTCACATCCACCAGTTCGCCGCCCACGGCCACCGCCGCCGCGCCCGCTTTGATGAAGTCGGCTGTGGTTTCCAGATTCACGCCGCCGGTCGGAACCATTTCAATCTGCGGCAGCGGGCCTTTCAGCGCCTTGATGTATTTCGGGCCTCCCACCGGGCCGCAAGGAAAAATCTTTACCATGTCGGCGCCCGCTTGCCAGGCGGTCACGACTTCCGTTGGCGTCAGCGCGCCGGGGAAAATCGGTTTGCTATAACGCCGCGCCATCTCGATGACGCGCAGGTCGAGCGATGGCGTGACAATGAACTCCGCGCCCGCCAGCATCGCCGCGCGGCAAGTCTCCGGATCGAGAATCGTCCCCGCGCCCAGCAGCACTTTGTCGCCGTAGCGGTCGGCAACCGCTTCCATCACCTTCAGCGCGCCGGGAACGGTCATGGTGATTTCGGCGATGCCGATCCCTCCCGCGACGATCGCCTCCGCCGCCCGCATGGCATCTTCCGGCGAAGGCGCGCGCACGATGGGGATGAGACCTACTTCTCGAATGAGTGCTAGAGCTTTCTCTTTTGTCCACGGCATTTTGGGCTCCTTGGGTTCTGGGTACTGGGTGCTGGGTACTGGGTGCTGGGGAACCTGATCATCTGACGGTTTTCTCCAACGATCGAATAAGGGCGTGCAGCATTCGGCCGACTTGCCCAGCTTTTGTCAGAATTCCTTCGGCTGATGTCATGGGAAGCAGTTTCAGGCGGCCGGATAATTCGATTTGAGTTTCTAATTCCGCCTGCGACCCAAGCGCAATTGAGAGGTGGTTCAAATAAGCGGGAAGGCTCCGGCGAGCGTGCCCTTCCGCTATGTTGGAAGGTATCGAAACCGCTGCCCGGCGTATCTGGCTGGCTAATCCGTAGGTCTCGCGCGTCGGGAAACTGGCGGTACCCTGGTAGCAGATTTCGGCGAGCTTCATGAGCTTCCTGCCAAACTTCCAGGTCCCGATGAGACTTGATGGGGCGTCTCTGATCCATTCTCCCTCCGCGTCTTTGACCCAGCACCCAGTACCTAGCACCCAGTCCCCAGCACCCAGCGCCTACTCACCTCGCCACTCTCAAACTCGCTCCCTTCAGCAAGCCTTCCACTTCCTGGAGCGTCGCCCAATTGAAGTCCCCGGGGTTGGTGTGCTTGAGGGCGCTAAAGGCGTTGCCGTAGCGGACCGCGTCGGCATAGTTTTTCTTTACGACGCAGCCGTAGATGAATCCCGCGCTGAAGGAATCGCCGCCGCCCACCCGGTCTACGATCTCGAGTTCATATTTCACGTCGTCGTAATACTTACCTTCTGCATAGGCGATGGCCGTCCAGGTGTTGCGCCACACCAGGGGATTCTCGCGCAAGGTGATCGCCACGGCCTTGAAATTGAACTTATCGGCGAGCTTCTTCGCAACTTCCTTGTAGGAGTCGGCGGAGACTTCGGTGAATCCCTTTTCGTCGGTCTTGCCTTCCGCTTTAATCTTGAAGACCACGCTCGTATCTTCTTCCGTCGTGATGAGCACGTCCACGAATTCCATCAGCGGTTCCTGCACGGCCTGAGCTTTGTCGGGCGGCCAGAGCTTGCCGCGATAGTTCAGGTCGTAGCTCACCGTCGCGCCCGCCTGCTTGGCGGCGACGAGCGCCTCACGCGTGACGGCCGCGGCGGATTCGGAGAGCGCCGGCGTGATGCCGCTGGTATGGAACCACTTCGCGCCCTCGCAGACTCTCTTCCAATCCACTTCGCCGGGCTGGATGGCGCTGATGGCCGAGTGTACGCGGTCGTAGAGCACCGAGCTCGCGCGCGGCGCGGCGCCGAATTCGACGAAGTACAAACCCATGCGGTCGCCGTCCGACCAGACAATGTGCGACGCGTCAACGCCCGCCTGGCGCACCCGATTCAGCATCAGCCGCCCCAGCGCGTTCTTGGGCAGGCGCGAAATCCAGGCGCTCTTCAAGCCCAGCCGGCTCACGCCTACCGCCACGTTCAACTCGCCGCCGCCCACTTGCACGTCAAGCGTCGAGGTCTGCTCCAGCCGCTGAAAGTTCGGCGGCACGAGCCGGATCATCGCTTCCCCAAAAGTCACCACATCCGCCATGAGTGCCTCCGCAGATTGCGCAGATATAACCCGCCAATATAGGACTGAGTGCACAGAAAAAGCCAGACCGTTTGTGAGATCCATGCCGGCCGGGAGTTCGCAGGGGCAGGCCTTGTGTCTGTCCTGGAATCGGGCGGCCACGAGGGCCACCCCAAGGCGCCGCGTCGGGGGTAGAATGCTTACGAGCAAAGGTGCGGACATCCTAAAGGAGGAAAACGAAAATGGCGGGAGTTTACAAGATCACGGAAATCGTGGGCACGTCGCCGGTGAGTTTTGCCGAGGCGGTGAAGGCGGGAGTGGCGGAGGCGGGGAAGACGCTCCGCCGCATGGACTGGTTTGAAGTGGTCGAGGAGCGCGGCCGCATTGCCGACGGCAAAGTGGCGGAATTTCAAGTCACGATAAAGATCGGCTTCAAGATCGAGCGGTAGCGAAATGCGCCGGGTTGAATCGTAAACAACCAACTCCTGGCCTCCTACTCCCTTCGGGCGGTGGTAGATTGGCAAGCCGATTTCACGATGTGAGAAATCCTGCGAAGGAGTTCCGCGATGCCCTATTCCAAACCCAGCCGCCGGTCGTGGGCCGAGCCGTGGAAAATCAAGATGGTCGAGCCCATCCGCATGACCACGCGCGAGCAGCGGCAGAAGTGCATTACCGAGGCGGGCTTCAACACCTTCTTGCTGCGCTCCCAGGACGTCTACATCGACCTGCTGACCGACAGCGGCACCAACGCCATGAGCGACATTCAGTGGTCCGGCCTCATGCTGGGCGACGAGGCTTACGCGGGCAGCCGGAATTTC
This sequence comes from uncultured Acidobacteriota bacterium, assembly GCA_964613505.1. GTDB lineage: Bacteria > Acidobacteriota > Terriglobia > UBA7540 > UBA7540 > CAZTHM01. Next base: position 23,086 of record CAZTHM010000008.1, read on the forward strand.
TACCACCTCTGGGACGCGGTCACCGGGCATTACGGATACAAGTATCTCGTTCCCACCCACCAGGGCCGCGCCGCCGAGCATATCTTGTCGAAAATAATGATCAAGCCGGGTGATTTTGTTCCTGGCAATATGTATTTTACGACGACGCGTCTCCACCAGGAGCTGGCGGGCGGGACGTTTGTGGACGTCATCATCGACGAAGCGCACGACCCGGCGAACGAGCATCCCTTCAAGGGCAACGTGGACCTCGCCAAGCTTCAGAAGCTCATCGACCAGGTCGGCGCGAAGCGCATCCCCTATGTTTGCGTCGCCGCCACCGTGAACATGGCGGGCGGCCAGCCGCAATCGATGGCCAACCTGCGTGCGTTGCGGGAACTCAGCCGCCGCCACAACATTCCGATTGTCCTCGACGCCACCCGCGCCGTGGAAAACGCCTACTTCATCCAGCAGCGCGAGGAAGGCTATGGGGCGAAGAAAGTGGCGGACATCCTCATAGAATACTGCTCCTACACCGACAGCAGCACGATGAGCGCCAAGAAAGACGCGCTCACCAACATCGGCGGCTGGCTGGCCACCAACGACCAGGCTCTCTATGAGGAAGCGCGCAACATGGTGGTGGTTTACGAAGGCTTGCACACCTACGGCGGGCTGGCCGGGCGCGATATGGAGGCGATGGCGCGCGGGATCGCGGAGAGCGTTGAGGACGATCATATCCGCGCCCGCATCGGCCAGGTCGAGTACCTGGGCCGGCACCTGATTGACTGGGGCATCCCGGTCGTGAAACCCATCGGCGGGCACGCGGTGTTCCTTGACGCGCGCGCCATCTACGCGCACATTCCGCAGAGCCAGTATCCGGCCCAGGCGCTCTCCGCCGACCTCTATGTGGATTCCGGCGTGCGCGCCATGGAGCGCGGCGCAGTCAGCGCGGGCCGCGACCCCAAGACGGGAGAGGAACGGTTTCCCTCACTGGAGCTCGTCCGGCTGACGCTCCCGCGACGCGTCTATACGCAGGCGC
>CAZTHM010000009.1:0-20935 GCA_964613505.1 uncultured Acidobacteriota bacterium
TGGGCGGGGCTTCTCTCGACCGTGGGATTGTTTGTTTACTACTTTGCGATTCGCGTGGGCGGGGTCATCATCACGATCCCGGTGCTCGAAACCTACGTCATCTGGGGAACGATGATTGCGTGGTTCGTTCTTCACGAGCGCGTGCACAGGCTCACGCTGGCGGGCGTGGGTTTGATTGCGCTCGGGCTGGTAGCCCTTTCGCTGGGCCAGTTTCGCGGCCAGCCGATTTCTCCCCTCTGGTACTGGGCCATTCCTTTGGCGCTTTTTACGGCGCTCACCTACGGAGTCTCCGGGGTATTGTGGCGCGACGGCCAACTGCGCGGCGCACACCAGTCCACGGCGATCCTGATGCAGTTCACCACCAGCATCGCGGTGGCCATCGTGGGATTAGCGGCATTGGGGCGCTGGTCAACGGTGGTTGCGACGCCCTGGCAGGATGTTGCCGCCTTGCTGAGCAGCGGCGTTCTCTCCGGCATTGTGGGGATCTACTGCATGTTCACCGCGCTGCGCCTGATGGCGGTGGCGCGCGTGTATGCGTTTTCGGCGCTGACGCCTCTGGTGGCGACGGGCTTTGCGCACTTCTTTCTGAAGGAATACCTCAACCTCACGATGCTGGCAGGAGTTCTACTGGTTTCGGTCGGAGTCGGCCTGACGCAGATCTATCAGCCCAAGGATGAGCGGCAGGCAAGTTAGTGATCAGTGCACAGTGAATAGTGAACAGTGGCCGGAGGAGTGGTGAACGATTACTGATTGAGCCGGGCCGCCACTCCGAGATGGAAGGGCTGTCGTCTCGCTCTCTGTTCACTATCCACTGTTCACTGCCCACGCTAAAGGTGCGGGACGCGGCGGGATTGAATCTCCGACAGGTGTTCTTTCAGCTTTCCCAGGATTTCGTCATTCTTCCCCTTGGCAAGTTCCTTTTCGATTTCTGCCAGAGCGAAGTGAACGACGTCGTGATGATGAAGTTCCTTCTCGCCCAATTGGGTGCTGAAGCGCAGCCAGATCTTGTGCAGGAGCTCGATTTCCGTGGGCGTCAAGCGCGGAGCGTGCGGGCCCAGATAAAAGACTTCTTCCTGCCCGGTGGGCGTGTAGATTTCGAGCGTGATATGCGGCTTGGGGTCGGGCAGGCGCTCCCAGGCCAGTCCGGCGCGCCGGGCCTCTTCCGTAATCGCCATCTTGGCGGAAGTCCCGAGGACGATCGTGGAAGCCTGGAGGCTTTGTGCCGACCGCATGATACCGTCCCAGATTTCCGTGGCCGCGGCCACGGCCAGATGGATTGTCTTCCCTTTCTTTTCCGCCAGGGCGAGCGCCTGGGTGAAGAGGTTCTGCTCCCGGGTGCTGAAAAGCTGTTCCGGTTCCAAGGGATGTTCTCCCGACCCCGCACGCCGCAGGATGCGGATGTGCAAGACCACAACGTCCTGCTGGGCGAGATTCACCCGATCGAGGACCGCCGCCAAGTTGTAGAGCGTGTTGTAGTCGCGTGCCAGAACCAGGACCGACGCGGGACGGCAGCCGACCGACAGTGGCGTGACCTCGTCTCCGGGCGCCAGGTGGAATTGGTCCATCTTGGAGACTTCGGACCGGCGACGCCGCGTGTAGTGTTCGGACACGGAAAAGATGCCGAAGAAGACCAGGGTGAAAGTAACTCCGGCGGTGGTGGCGATTTGCTTTGTGAACAGGTTGACGATGGCGACCGCAAGCAGCGTCAAGGTGATCAAACCCAGGCCGATTGGAATCTCAGTGCGCCCGATTCGCAGGTTCAGAGGAACACGAAATTCCCTGCGACTCTGCTCTCTGAATCGAAGCACCAGGACTCCGAGCCCCTTCATGGCGAAGCTCCAGATCACGCCAAAGGCGTAGGCTTCGCCCAGGAGAATGACGTTGCCGCGGCTCAGGAGAATCATGAGGATTTGAAGGATAACGACGAGGTCGATGATTCGATGCGCGGTTCCGTACCGGGGGTGCGGATGCCGAAACCATTCCGTCAACACACCGTCTTCCGACATGCGGCTGAGGACACCAATCGATCCCACAATCGCCGTGTTGATGGCCCCGGAGAGAATCATAATCCCGACCATCACGACGAACGCGTGAAAGAGGAGTTTGAGAAAGGTCGGCCCGACGACGAACATCGCCAAACCGCCGATGAGGTTGTCGCTGTATTCCGCGCGAATCCCGTCGGGGATGATCATCACGGCAAAAAACGAAACCAGCGACGTGAAGACCATGCTGTAAACAAAAATGATGAACGCCGTCTTCTTGAGGTTGGGGAGTTTGGGATGCTGGATTTCGCGATAAACCTGGGCCAGGGTTTCCATGCCGCTCATGGCCAGGACCGAGTGCCCGAAAGCCACCAGAATGCCGAGAACTCCGATTAGCTCCGGCAGACGGCTGGCGCGCAGCCATCCTTCAGCTTCGGGAGAGAAGTGCAAGTTTTGGGGCCGGGGCGCGGGGGGGAGTTGGCCGCCTTGCACCCACAGGGTGTAACCGCACCACGCGATCATCAGCACGACCAGGACGGTCGTGAACTTCATGATGTGCGCGGCCTTTTCGCTCGACTCCTCGATACCTTTCGTGTTCTGCCACCAGAAATAGAGCGTGACGAGGATTGCAAAAGCCGCGGCGGTCGAGTTCACCGGCAGCTCGTAGTTAATGTGCGCGTAGTGAAAAATCTCGTTGAGGAATCCGACCAGGTATTGGCCTGCGGAGACGCCGCTGATGGGGCCGGTCAGGATGTAATCGAACATCAGGGCGGAGACGGAGAACTTGGCCATCGTCGACCCCATTGCCTCCTTGACGACCCGGTAGACACCGCCGCGCACGAACATGCTGCAGCTTTCGACGTACATCTGTGCCACGGCGTAAGCGAACAGCATGACTGCCAGAATGAACCAGGGCGCCGATTTGCCGATGGCCTTCTCAGCGATGCCGCCGGCGTAGAAGGCCGAGGATGCCAGGTCGTTCAACACCACCGCCGAGGCTCGCCAGAAGGTAATGAAGGTGAGCATGGCGGTCGTTGCCACCATGACTCGCGGCAGAGCGCTGGTTGTGGCTTTGGGTTGTTCGGTTGGAGAGCTATCCATCGGTGGTTATGAAGGCAGCCGGGGTCGGCCGGAGAAAGCTGCAACGACTCTTTGCACTCCCTGCGACGCCGCGCGGAAATATTCTTGCACAAGCATCGAGCGAATGGAAGGGTTTTGTGGCCGAAACCTGCGAAGGCTCTGGCGCGCGCATCGGCGGTCTGCGAAAATCTCTATTGACCGGGCCCGCCAGTCCGCATCAAATGAGAACGGGATCACTCGATGGGCCGATGTTACTTCACACTTCGCTTTCTGTCGTTGCTCATGCTGCTGGTGGAATTATTTGTTTTTCCAGTCAGCCGAGCGGCGGCACAACCGCCGGCCAGAACGCCTTCAGTATCCAGTCCCGTCGATGTCGCGCTCGACCATTTCCGCAACCTGGAGCACGACCTCGCGCAGAAGCAGCTCGAAACGTGGCTCGGCGGGCATCCGGGTGATTTGCGGGCGCTGAACTATCTCGCCAGCGTCATTCTGCAGAGGGAGATGCTCCGGCGGGAATTGGTGGAATCGCAAGTCTACGGCCCCAAGGGCGAAGCGTTCCAACCCGGCAAAGTGGCTCTCCCCGCAGGTTTTCAGCAGGAGTTGTTCGGCCTGCTGAGCAAAGCGGACGGACTGGCGGAGAGTCGCTTGAAGCAGAATCCTCGTGATGAGGAGGCTCTCTACTGGGCGGGTGTCACACATGTTACGAGAGCTATTTTCCATCTGTCGCTGGCGCGCGCCAATCTCACGGCGTTGGGCGAGGCCAAGGAAGCGCGCAACTTTCACGCCTTACTCTTTGCCGTGAATCCCAACTCCATCGACGCTCTGCTGGTCATCGGCGTGTACGACTATGCGGTGGGGAAATTGCCTTGGTACATCAAAGTTTTGGCGTCGATCGCCGGCCATCGCGGCGATAAGGCGCGAGGGCTGGAGGAAATCAAGCGCGTGACCGAGCAAGGCCACTGGGCGCGCGAAGACGCCAAGTGGTTCCTGGCGATCCTCTACTTCGGCGAGAAAAGGTATTCAGAAGCCCGCGCTCTTTTGCAGGAACTTTCCGGATCGTATCCGCGGAATTACCTCCTGGTGCAGGAAATCGCCAGGGCGTACAAAGCGCAAGGCGACCTGCGGGCCGCGGCGCAGGTTTATGACAAGATGGTGGCGAAGTTTGACGCCCAGGCGCCGGGCTACGGCGCTATGCCCATCGCCAAAATCCTCTACCAGGCGGGTCAGGTCCACGCGCAGTTGGGAGAACTCGAGGAGGCGCTGGGGCGTTTCGAACGGGCGGCGAAACTCGGCGAGAACAATGTTTTCGTGTACCGTGCCGAATTCGAAGCCGCCGGGCTGTGCCTGCGCTTGAACCGCCAGGATGACGCGCGCCAAAAGTACCAGCGTGTCGTGCAAGCGATTCCCACGAGCGACGAAGCAAAATCCGCGCGCCAGACTCTCAAGAAACTCCAGGACAGCCGCCAATCTGTTTCCTCGCGAGCCAAGTAGCAGGGACAAGATCTCGAATCGTATCGCAATCGAACATCGAGAAGCCGGCTTCACTCCTCGGTTGTGACACCGAGAGCCTTCGCATACAATACGCCTCGTCATACCGCAGACTCTCCGTCGTGGCCGCGCCGCGATCGGCCGGGCGCAACTCCGAGGTCGCCGGGTGGACGTCGCCTCCGAACTCACACTCCTTGTCGCCGCCAAGCTGATTGTCTATTCGCTGGGCGCGCTCGTGCATCTTTTCCTGATGGTGCTGATTCTCGGCCAGCGCAGGCTGCGCCGCCTGGAATGGCTCCTCTTCGCGCTGATGGCCGCGCTGTTCATGTGGAACTCCGGAAACTTGCTTGCCTTGAACGTGGGATTGTTCTACGGCGTTCCTCCCAACATCCTTGCCGGGATTTCGCGCCTGATCCCTTTCCTGGGCTTGCTGGCCGCGGCGCCGCTGCTGGTTCATTCCCAAGCAGAATACGCGGGGCAGTTGCGCGTCTTGCCAGTCGCGGTGAGATTTCTGGTGGCGGCTTTCTATCTTCCTGTGGCGGTGGCGCCGTGGTTAGTGGGAAGACTTCTCGGCCGCATCGAGCTCGAGCCGCTTGTCGCGCTCGGCCCGTTCGTGCGGCCGCTGGTTGCCTGGGTGGCGGCGGCCCTGCTGGCCGGCGGGGCGATCAGCCTTGTTGTCCGGCGTTGGGTTCAGGATTCGCGCCTGGCGAGCTTTCACATTTCGTTGGCCGGATTACAGGCCCTCCTGGCGCTGGGCTTAATGTGGCAATACCTGTTCCAGCCGCTTCCCATTTTGGGGCTGGGCGGATCTCTGGCGGCCTCTCTGCTGCTCGTTGCCGTGGCGCCGAGCGTCCTGATGGGTTACTCGATCTTTCGCCACAACTTCCTTGAACTGCGCGTGCAGCGAAATCTTGTTTACTCCATCGTCGCGATGTTTTCGCTGCTCATCTATTTGAACGTCATCCGGCGGCTGAGCGGTTACCTCGAGCTGCGCAACATTCTTCCCTCGGCCGTGACCGAGGGCGTGATGATCTTTCTCCTCGTCGTGTTGCTGGAGCCGGTTAAGAAACAAATCAACCGGCTGCTGCACGCGGCCTTCGTATTCGAGTTCGAGCGCGTGCAGCGGCTTTCGGGCGAGATCTACGAACATGCCAAGCGCACCGGCGACGTACGCTCGTTGCAGGAATTCGTGGCGGAACGCGTCGCGAAGGAATTGTCCTTAGAGCGCGTTCAGTTGAGTCTTGGCCCGAGTGGAAACCTCTCGCAGGATTCGACGCAGCCACGCAAAGTTCGCGTGTTCCCGATCCATCGCGGCAGCGAGGTCATCGGAACGCTGGCCGCCACGCCCGTCACCAATGATCTCTCCGGTGACCTTTACGGCGCTCTGGAGGTGCTGGCCGATCAGTTGGCGGGAGCGCTGGAACTCTGCCAGCTCATCGCCGACAAGGTCGAGCTCGAGCGGGCGCTGGCGGAAAAAGCCAAGATGGCGTTTCTGGGCGAAATGGCGGCGCGCATCGCGCACAACGTGAAGAATCCCCTGAGCTCGATGAAGACGCTGGTGCAGTTGTTGGAAGAAGACGCGACCCTCCCGGAACGCGTACGGCGCGATTGCCAGATGGTGGTTTCCGAAATCGACCGCCTGAACGGTAATATTTCCCAGGTTCTGCGCTACGCCAAGCCGGCGCGCGATACGGACCGCGCCGCTGACTTGGCCGCCGTAGTGGGGCGAGTGCTCAATCTGGCGCGCGCCGAGGCCGAGCGGCGAAAGGTCCCCCTGGAATTCGATTCAACCACCGGTCCCTGCGCGGTCGCGGGCGGGGAAGAGGCCGCGGGCGATATTGTTTCGAATCTGGTTGTCAACGCGCTGGAGGCGAGTCCGCCCGGAGCGACGGTGCGCGTTCGCGTGGCTCGCGAGCCGGGAACTGCGGAAGGTGTTATCCTCGCCGTCGAGGACCACGGCCCCGGGATCGCGGCTGAAGTGAAGGAGAAGATCTTTCAACCTTTCTTTACGACGCGGCCGGGCGGCACGGGTTTGGGTCTGGCGATTGTGGCTCGGCGTGTCGAAGAAATCGGCGGCGACGTGTCATGCGAGTCGCCTTGGGACGACAGCCGGCCTGGCGCGCGATTTCTAGTGAGATTCCGAGCCGCAAAGTAATTTTGGATTTTCGATTTTGGATTTTGGATTGGGTAGCTGAATTAAGGATGGCGCCCGTGATTCTTGAAGTCGGCGGCGGGCAAGTATCGCTCTCGACTCTGATTACAGTATCCGAGATTCAGGGCGACGACGAACGGCATCGCGAGTATGCCTTCGAAGGCCAATCCAAAATCAAAAAATCCAAAATCCAAAATGTCTGAGGGTTTATGCATTCCATCCTGATCGTAGACGACGACGCCACCGCGCGCTACGGTGTGCGGCGAGTCCTGGAAGACCGCTACAAGGTGCTGGAGGCGGACAGTGCCGCCGCCGCGCGGCGTATCTTGAGCGCCGAGAATCCCAAACTCCTTCTCCTAGATATCGAGATGCCGGAAGAAAGCGGCTTGGATTTGTTGCGAGAACTTAAGACCGCGGAGACCTCGCCAGCCGTCATCATGATCACCGCCTACGGCTCCGAAAAGATTGCAGTCGAGGCAATGAAGAGCGGCGCTTACGACTATCTGCCGAAGCCTTTCGAAGTGGATGAACTCCGCTTGGTGGTCGAGAAGGCGCTCGACCATCTGGAGCTGGCGGAAGAGAACGTCCGCCTCAAGCGACAGTTGACTTCCGAAGGCCAGTTCGGCGCGATGATCGGCTCGAGTCCGTCGATGCGCCAGCTTTTCGAGCTGGCGGATCGCGTGGCGGCTGCGGATGTGACGGTGCTCGTTCAGGGCGAAAGCGGCACGGGGAAGGAGCTTCTGGCGCGCGAAATTCACCGTCGCAGCAATCGCGGCTCGAAACCTTTTGTGGCGCTCAACTGTGCGGCGGTCCCCGAAAACCTCATCGAAAGCGAGCTGTTTGGCTACGACAAAGGCGCATTTACCGGCGCCACCGCACAAAAGCGCGGCAAGTGCGAGCTGGCGCACGGCGGCACGCTCTTTCTCGACGAAGTCGGAGATATGTCGCTGGCCACCCAGGCGCGCCTGCTCCGCGTCCTGGAGACGCGCCGCTTCGAGCGCCTGGGAGGAACGGCGTCGATTGAAGTCGATTTGCGCGTGCTGAGCGCGACCAACAAGGACCTCGCCGCGGAAATCACCAAGCAGACTTTTCGAGAGGACCTCTACTACCGGCTGCGCGTCGTACTCCTGAAGTGCCCTCCCCTGCGCGAGCACAAGGAGGACATTCCCCTTCTCGTGGACGAGTTCTGCCAGATGCTGGCGGCGAAGCACCGCCGCGATACGCTTTCGGTATCGCGGGAGGCGCTGGCGATGCTCGTGGCCGCAGATTGGAAGGGCAATGTGCGCCAGCTCAAGAATCTCCTGGAGAGCGCTGCGGTCGTCAGTCGCGACAACGTGATCCACCCCGAAGATATCGCTCCTGATTTTCTCGCCGGCCACGCGCCCGTGCCCGGTCAAGAGGGGGCAGGCTCATTCATGGCTGCCGGTGACTTTCGTGAGGCCAAACGCCAATTCGAGATTGCTTACATCAAAGCCAAACTGAAAGAACACGGCGGGAACATTACGCGCACTGCCGCTGCTATCGGACTGCACCGGCAGAGCCTTCAGGAGAAGTTGCGAGAGTTGGGCATCCAGGCGGAACGGGATTAGGGGAAAATCAAAAGGCAAAAGTTAAAGGTCAAAAGTTAAATGTACAGAGTCAAAACAAACTTCGATGAGGTCAAAATGATGAGTAGGAATGAAATACGATCAATGGTGTTGACGTTGCTTCTTCTCGTGTTATGCGCATCGATCGCGAGCGCCGCGGAGAAAACGAAATCGAAAAAGATATTCGTGATTACCGACATGGAAGGCGTGTCGGGAATTTTCGACAGCGACCAGCAGTGCATGCCTTATCAGAGCGCGCGGTGGGAGGAGTCGCACAAGCTCCTGACCGGCGAGGTCAATGCTGCCGTGGACGGATTGCTGGAGGGCGGCGCGACGGAGGTGGTGGTCTGGGACGGCCACGACGCCAGCCGTTCGCTTTCGGTGCTCGACATCCACCCCAAGGCCCGCTTGCTGACGGGCACACCCGTTCCCTCGACGATGGAACTTGATGGCACCTACAGTGCCATCATTTTCATCGGCCAGCACGCCATGGCCGGCGCGGAAAATGGCATTCTGAGCCACTCCTACAGTTCCCAGGGAATCCAGAACATCTGGGTCAATGAGAAGGCCGTGGGAGAGATCGGCGCGCGCGTGATGTTTGCGGGGCATATGGGCGTGCCGGCGATCATGCTTTCCGGCGATACGGCGGCCTGCACGGAGATTCACGACCTGGTCGCTCAGGTGGAATGCGCCGAGGTGAAATCGGGTGTGAGCCGGACCGCCGGCTACATGCTTCCGCATCCGGTGGCGTGCGCGCTAATCCGCGAAAAGGCGCGGCGAGCCGTCGAGCGCCTGGCGGAGTTTAAACCTTACAAGGTCGCGGGGCCGGTGGAGGTTAAGGTGGAATTTACACCTCGCGGCACGCCTGACATCGAACGGCGCGACGGCATCGAACGGATCAACGACCGCATGTGGGTCTTCCGCGGAAAGGATATCGTGGAGGCGTGGTTGAAGTATTCATCGTTCTGAAAAGAAGGAGGTGTCTATGCGACATGCAATCTGTGGAGTTCTCTTTTTGAGTTTTCTCCTGGTGAGTAGTGCACGGGCAGCGGATTCAGAAACGGCGGCAATTCGCGCCACGATTCTGAAAGCCTACGAGAACTGGGGCGCGCTCAATCCCGACGCCAACGACGCGCTTTATTCCGCTCAGGGGGATGTGGCCTGGTACGACATCTCACCTATGCAATACAAGGGCTGGGCCGAATATAAGGCCGGCACGAAGAAGTTGTTTGAGGGTTTCAAGGACCTCACGTTCACGCCCGGCGATGATCTCGCAGTGACCCGCGTGGGGAAGGCCGCCTGGGTCACCCTCACGTGGAAGGGGGTCGCCCATCTCAAGGACGGCAAGGAGCTTCACCTGGAGGGGCGCGGTACCCATGTGCTCCAAAAACAGAAAGGGAAGTGGATCATCGTCCACGAGCACGTGTCCCTTCCGGCGCCGCTTTAGTCAGCGGGGATGAGTTTGGAACGGATTGCTTGGCGCCGTATAACTTGGCGCCCCCAGGCTGCGAGGGCAAGGCCGATCTGACATCCAGCGAAGGGGATTTCGGCAAGAGAGGGGAGCCGACGGCTCCCCTAGCGGAGCAGTCAACCGCCGCCGGAAGGCCCGCAGGCAGAGGCCGGGGATTTGGCGCCGCTCCGGACAGTTGCAAACGTGGAGAAGATTTGTTCAACCCGCTTTGAACCACACTGCGGGCAAAGCGCCGGAATTGGGTCCCTATCCCATAACCAGCTTCTCAAAAACCTTCCCGCATTTTCCGCAGGCATACTCAAAGATGGGCATCGCGGGCCGGATTTACTCCTTGGGGTGCGTTTCGGCGCCCTTCGTGTGCCCCGACGGGGCAGGGGGCCGGGGCGCTCAGGTGAAGCGCGAGAGCCACGGGATGCGCGGCAGCACCAGGAAGTAGACCACCAAAAATAAACCGAGGATAAGGAAGGCTCCCATAGTCTCCATTCTAAACAGCCAAAACAGGATTGACCAGAGACAAAACGTCGCTGCGAAGGGGGGCGGGCCAGGAGCCAGTCAATCCCCAGTTCGCTCGGGGCGGGACCGGGGACCGGCGCCATTGCGGGCGGATTGGTATACTATTATAATAGGCTATAATCTTTGGAAACCTGCAAGCATGAGAGCGCTGCCAGGAGCGACCGACGGAAAGCGACACAATGTCCAACTCAGCGGGCGTTTCGGCCGCCCACGGGCATAAGTGAAAATCCAGACCCATCAGGTCATTGAAAACAAAGACCTATGAAAAACCATAGCTGGGTTCAGTTGAACTGAATTAGGTCAGGGACGGACTGTTATTGGAACGGTTCGGGTCCAGTCGGGCCAGCCTTTCAGCTTGAGCTCAATGGCGACGGTCCAGATCAGCTTGTTATTTCCGCCCCAGAAGGTGCAGGGCGCATCGGCGGGAACGCGCAACGCAACGCGGAGCAGAGTCTCTTCACCAGCGGAAATAGTGCGTGCAGTTGCAAGAACCTCGCGGGCTTGGAAGACAATTTGTTGATAGTGGTGTGCAGGTGCATCGTCTGTGTCCGCGGTTCGGGGGCTCGTGTGCTCTGTGGCGGCGACTTTGGCCGTCGCCTTCGTCAACCTAATCGAGCCGCGCGGGTGAAGACGGACGGTGCAGGTGACGGTTTCCCCGCGACCGAGCGTTCGAGGGTTTACCTCGACTTGCACTGGGCCGAGTCTCGACCTCGCCATCGCGGCCTGAATCCAGGTAAAGAGCGCGATGCAGCCAAGAACCGTGAAGAACGCTCCCATTCCGACCAGCAAGATCGACTGGAAGCGGTCGGCGGGAAAAGAGATCGGCAGAGAGAGTGGAAAATGGTCGCCCAAGATATTCGAAAGTCCGAGGACGAGGCAGGGGATGCCCACAAAGAGCAGGACAACACCGAGCAAGATGGCGAAGAATTGCGTACAGCCTCCGGCGTAATTCCACGCGGTCTTGTCGCCCGAGTTTCCGACCTGAGATGGAAGTTCATCCACAATCCCGAGGCGGGCGTTTTCGGAAGACGGGCCGGGCAGGAGAGTGAAGTCCTCCGAGGTTGTGGCGTCGATTCCGGGAATGTCGGCAGACGCCCGAAGTTGCCAGCCCACATTGAAGAGCGCTCCGTGATAACTGAGCGGGCCGCGCGGCGCCGCGATCTCGAAAGGGTAGGCAGCGGTCTGGCCGGCGCGCCATGCCCCGGAGAAAATAACCTGTTCCTCCTCCGGAGTTGCCTGGTCGCTTTCGCCCTGGCCGGAGGCGTACCACTGGCGCGCGATGGTCAGTTTGCGGCACTCGCAATCCTCTTTAACTGTAACTCGGACTGAGCCCGTGATTTTCTCGCCGATCTTGTAGGTCCGGTCCGCGCGGTCGAAAACGATTTGGAGGTCGCACTTGGCCATGGACGGCCGTCGGTTGGATGGGTGAGGCGCGGCTCACAACGCCGGCCAGAGCGATTCCCAGATCTTGAACTCGTGATGATAGCCTGCTTCTTCCGCGCGGGTCAGCTTGCGGCCGGAGGCGACCTCGATAGTCTCCTCAAAGATACGGCGGCCAACTTCTTCGATGCTGGCCTTCTTCTCCAGGATGATTCCGGCGTCGATGTCAATGTCACCGTTGATGCGGGCGAGTTGCGGGTTGGTGCCGATCTTCATCACCGGACCAAGGGCGCAGCCGATCCCCGTGCCGCGGCCGGTGGTAAAAAGCGCTACTTGCGCGCCGCTCAGGAAGAGCGCCGGCGTCGAGATTTGGTCGTAGCCGGGCGTGTAGAGGACGTAGAGCCCTTTGCGGTTTCCCAGCCATTCCGCGTACTCGACGAGATCCTCGACGACCGAAGTGCCGCCCTTGGCTTTCACTCCACTCGATTTGAGAAAGATGTTGTAGATTCCACCCTTGATATTGCCAGGAGAGGGGTTCTCTCGGAAGTCGTCACCGAACATGCGAACGTATGTTTCGTAGCGCTTCAGTGCGTCCATTAGCTTCCGTCCGACGGCGCGCGTCCGGGCGCGCTGGGCAAGGTCCACCATGGCCGCACCCTGGAGTTCGGGAATCTCGGGGAGGAGGACGGCGGCGCCGGCCTTGACGAAAAGGTCCGCTGCCGCGCCCACGGCCGGGTTAGCGGTAACGCCCGACCAGCGGTCGGAGCCGCCGCACTTGGTTCCCACGATGAGGTTGGAAATCGGCACAGGCCGCCGCCGGAACTTGTTGGCGACGGAGAGCAGCTTCTCCACCATCTCAAGCCCGCGTTCGACCGTGCGGCGGCTGCCGCCGGATTGCTGGATGGTGAGGCTGACAACGCGCTTGCTGTAGTCAGGAACGGTGGTCTGGAAGATCGGCACGGAGCATTCCACGCAAGTCTTTCCGCAGCCGAGGTCGATGTAAATGGCGGCGCCGAGATTGGGATGACGCAGCGTGTTGGCGAGCAGGCGGTTGAGCAGATCGACGGCGTGCCCGTCGGGCATCCCGCATCCTGACTCGTGAACAATCGGAACGACGCCATCGACGTTGGGAAACTTCTCGCGCGTGTAGAGTTCGCGCATGGCGCGGCTGGCGATCTCGCGCGCCTCGGTGGACGAGCACATGCCGGAAGTCACGATCCCCACGTAGTTCCGAGTTCCAATGCTGCCGTCGGGCCGCGCGTAGCCGTCGAAGGTGCGTGAAGCGAGTTCGCGGTCAATCGGTGTGGGCGCGGGATTGTCGCGATAGCGGACCCGCAGGCGCGGCAGGCGGTTTTCGAGGTTGCTCGCAGTTACCGGATCGCCGGGTGCGACCGCGCGTGACGCCAGGCCAATCGGATCGCCTAGAGTAATGAACGTCTGGCCTTTGCGGATTTTCGCGATGGCAAAACTCTGTCCGCGCAGAACGCGTCCGGAGAGGGTGATGACCTGATCGCGGTATTTCAGCCTCGTCTCTTTTTCCAGAAGATCCACGGTCACGACGGCGATGTTGTCTTTCTCGGGCCGGATGACGATGGCTACGTCCTCAAGATTTCGTGGTCCCATGATTTCCTTTCTGAAATGTCGAACGGCCGTTTACGAGTGCTTCCGCTACAGACCGGGAGCAATCCTGCCGCCGCCAACGCTACGACGCCCGGCGGCGCTTGCGAAACTCATCGACCGCCACGGCGAGGATGATCACGCCGCCTATCAATACTTGCTGCCAGAAGGGCGAGACGCCCAACAGATTACTTCCATTCGAAATCAGCCCCATCAGAAACGCGCCCGCCATCGTTCCGGTTATGGTGCCTTCGCCGCCCGAAAGGCTTCCGCCGCCGATCACGACGGAGGCAATCACCGACAGTTCATATCCCTGTCCGGCGGTGGGCTGGCCGGTCATCAGACGCGAGGACTCGATCATTCCTGCCAGGCCTGTAAGCGCGCCACAGAAAGCATAGATGGCAATGAGATAGCGGCGGATCGGCACGCCGGCATAGCGGGCCGCCTCAACATTGCTTCCGATTGCGTAAGCGTAGCGCCCCAAGCGAGTGTACTTCAAAATGAAACCGGTGAGAATGGCGAGAACGACGAGGATCGCCAGCGGCACCGGCACGCCGCGCAAAACGTTGCCGTCACCGAGCCGGCCGAAGGAGTCCGGCAGATTCACCACGGGCATGCCGTTGGTGATGACCAGCGTCAGGCCGCGCGCGGCTCCCATTGTGCCAAGCGTGGCGATGAAGGGGCTGACTCTCAGCAACGCGATCAGGCTGGAGTTGACCAGCCCCCACGCTGCTCCCGCCAGCATTGCGCCGGCGAGTGAGGGCACGAGTCCCCAGCCTGACGCCAGCAGCGTCGTGCCGCAGATACCCGCGAAGGCCATGACCGAGCCGACGGAGAGGTCGATGCCGCCGGAGATCATGATCAGCGTCATGCCCAGCGCGATGATGTTGATGACCGCCGTCTGCCGGCAGACGCTGGAAAGATTTTGCACGGTCAGAAAGTAGGGAGAAGCGATTGACAAAACGATGAAGAGCGCGGCAACACTCGCAAAGGGAAGGAGACGCTCCAGCCACTCGCGGCGGGAGGAGGCCGATCGTGTTTCGGAGGCGCTCGATGTTTCGATGCGTTGTCGAGTCATTCCAGAGCGGGAAATCAAAAGTCAAATGTAAAAAGGCAAAGGGCAAAAGTCAAAGGCAGGGTCATCGCCATACCTTTCTCCGGTGCGCTCCCCGTCCACTTTTGACATTTACCTTCTTCCCTTTACCTTTTGATTTTCCTTTAGCTCTCTCCGAGCGTGGCGTATCGGATGATTTCTTCCTGCGTCGTTTGTGCCGTAACCAGCTCTTTGACCAGTTGCCGGTTGCGCATCACGAGCACGCGGTCGGTCATGCCCAGGATTTCGGGCAGCTCGGAAGAGATCATCAAGATGGCCGCACCCTGGTCGGCAAGTTGTCGGATGAGCCGGTAGATTTCCGCTTTCGCGCCTACGTCCACGCCGCGCGTGGGTTCGTCAAAGAGCAGGATGCGCGCCTCGCGGAATAACCACTTGGCGATAACCACCTTCTGCTGATTGCCTCCACTTAGCCGCCCGACCTTCTGGCTGACCGAAGGGGCGCGGATACGCAGGCGATCGAGAAAACCGCGCGCGACCTGATCTTCTTTTCCCAGATCGAGGCGTCCCCGGCGCACGATGGCGGAAAGATGCGCGAGCGTCACGTTCTGCGCAATCGGGAGGTTGAGGGCCAAACCAGTGCGCTTGCGGTCCTCAGTGAGGAGTGCCAGGCCGTGACGAATCGCGTCGCGCGCGGAGCGAATGGCGACTTCCTTCCCGTCAATGAAAATTTGGCCTCGGTCCGCGGGCGCGGCGCCGAAAATGGCTTCGGCAAGTTCCGTGCGCCCCGCGCCGACCAGCCCCGCCAAGCCAACGATTTCGCCATGCCGGACGGAAAGGCTGACGTCCTCGAAGTCAGCAACCCGCCCGAGGCCTCGTACTTCGAGCGCCGGAGGCAAGGCCACCGCCACCGGACTTGTCGCGCGCGGAGGGAAAAAGTCTTTCAGGTCACGGCCGACCATCGCCTTGATCAAACCACTGAAATCCTCGCGCGGCATGGGGCCGTCGTGGACCGTCTCGCCATCCCGCAGAACGGTGACACGGTCCGCAACCTGCGCGAGTTCCTCGAGGCGGTGGGTAACGAAAATCACCGAAGTCCCGCGGGCTTGAATCTGGCGAATGACGGCGAAGAGTTCATCGACCTCCTTGGCGGAGAGCGACGACGTGGGCTCGTCCATGATCACCAGGCGCGTGGCACGCGCGACGGCGCGGGCGATTTCCACCAATTGCCTCTGAGCGAGGCCCAGCTTGCGTACGAGAGTGAGCGGGTTGAGATCGAAGCCCAGTCCCTCGAGCGCGGTTCGCGCGTCAGCCGCTTCGCGCCCCCGGTCGAGCATGCCTCGCCGTCGCGGCTCATGGCCGAGGAAAATGTTTTCGGCCACGGTAAGGTGCGGCGCCAGGTTCAGCTCCTGATGAATCATGTTGATGCCCAGTTGCGCGGCATCTTTACGAGAATGAATGCGGGCCGTTTGGCCGGACCAGAGGACCTGGCCTGCGTCGCGCACCACTTCGCCGGCGAGAATCTTCATCAGCGTGGATTTGCCCGCGCCGTTTTCGCCCACCAGACCGTGAATCTCTCCCGGCTCCAAGCGAAAGTTTGCGCGCTTCAGTACGGGAACGCCGCCGTAAGCCTTCTCGATGTCGCGGAGTTCGACGAGAGGTTGATTGGAAGGAGCGCGCGCGCCGGGAACGGCCGCATCCGTCATGGGCGCTTCTCTTCCTTGAGGTAGCGGTCCAATTCGGGGTTGAGGAGTTTCTGGATTTGCGGGTCGTTGAGGTTGTCTTTCGTCACGAGTGTTGGGGGCAGGTCGATCCGCTTGGGCGGTGTGCGGCCGGCTTTAAGGTCGAGAAGGGTTTTCATTCCTTGATAGCCAATTTGGAATGGGTCCTGCAAGATGAGGGAATCGATCGCGCCGGCCCTCAAATCGTCCACGAGACTTGGGGAATTGTCGAATCCCACGATTTTCAATTTGCCCGCCAGCCCGCGCGCCTTGACGGCCTGGACGGCGCCGATACTGCTCGATTCATTGGAGGCGAAAATCCCATCCAGGTCGGGATGCGCGGTCAGGATGTCTTCGGTCACGGCCAGCGACCGCGCGCGGTCGGACATGCCGAACTGCCAGGCGACGAGTTTCACATCGGGGAATTCCTTTTCGAGCGTCTCTTTGAAGCCCTGCTCGCGGGCCAGCGTGGAGGCGCCGCCGGGCATGACGGCAATCATCGCCACACGCCCTTTGTTGCCGAGGATCTCAGCCAAGCGGCGCGCGGCCATGACGCCGCCTCCGTAGTTATCGGTGGCAACAAAGGATAGGTAGTCTTCACTGTTGGCGCCCGAGTCGAAGATGGTGAGCGGGATGCCCGCTTGTTTGGCGCGCCGAATCGCCGGCACCAAGGCGTCGCGGTCCGTCGGCGCAAGCAAGATGCCATCCACATGGCGGTTGATGAAGTCGTCGACAATCGTGATCTGGCGGGAAAAATCCGATTCGGTGGCCGGGCCATTCCAATCGATTTCAACTTGGTTCTCGTGCGCGGCGGCAGTGGCTCCGGCGCGAACCGTTTGCCAGAAGATATGCGCCTGCCCCTTGGGCACGACCGCATAAACTGTTTGATGACTTCGCTGACAGGCCGGGAGCGTCACAAGTAGCGACACAAGCAGCGCGCCGCACACAGGGAGTGCGGTTGAGGGCCGAGAGTCAAGCGTCGAGCGCGCGCGTTTAGTCATTTCCGCGGTTGGATCCTCCTCGTCGTTTCTTAGAACTGTCAACGGCCAACTCCAGATTCCAAATTCAATACTCCCTTGATGTAATCAGGCTGCGCGAAATCGTCTTCAAAGGCCTTTCGGATTTCCTCCAAGGCATGATAACGATGAGTCACGAACGGCTGCACGCGGATTTTTCCCGATACGATCAACTCCAGAGCATTGCGATAGGTAGTCGGGCGTCCGTCGGGGTCGAATCCTCCCGAAGCGCCGACCGCAGCCACGAGCGCCGGTTCGAGATACAAGATATTCGCCCAGAGCCCAATGTCGCGCCCCTTGTGGCCGTGGCCGTAAAGCAAGATCGTTCCTTGCTTCCGCAGCAGACTGGGAATCTGCTCGAAAATCACCGAATTGCCGCAGGCTTCGATGAGATAGTGGATTCGCTCTCCGGCAGTGAGTTCATGCACTGCCGTGGTCAGGTTCTGGCGCGCAACGTTGATGGGAGTTCCGCCCAACTCGCGTACCAATTCCAAGTTTTTCTCGCGAACGTCGCTGACCAGGATGAGACCCTCAAACAGTTTCACGTTGCGCAAGTATTCGAGAAACAAAAGTCCGGCTGGCCCGGCTCCGCAGATCAAAACATTGCGGATGCGCTCTTCTCCTCGGAGAGTGTAGCGCGCGTGCGCACGCTCCGCCCGGTCGCTGGAATGGAGCACGCAGCCCAGCGGCTCAACCAGCGCCCCAAGCTCTGACGATAGCGACTGCGGAATCCGCACACAGTTGACGGCGGGCATGGCGATATATTCCGCCAGCGCGCCCTGCAACCCGGTGATGCCGTGCTCGGCGTAGTGCTCACATTGGTGGGAATCGCCGGAAGCGCAGTAGGAGCATAACGGCTTGCGTCCCTGGCTGTGGCAGTTGCGGCCCTGGTCGCAGAGGACGCGGTCACCGGGTTTCAGGTCCCTTACCTCGCTCCCGACTTCGACGACCTCGCCGGAAAATTCATGGCCGAGGATTTGGGGCTGCTCGCGGAGGGGAACGGGCCGGCCTCGGGCGTCGAGATTGTAATTGGCGTGCCCGCCAAACAGGTGCAGGTCCGTTCCGCACACGCCCACGGCCTGGACGCGGATGGCGACCTCGTTCGGCGGAACCGTCGGGTCGGGGATGCTCCTGACGACCAGCCTGGCAATGTCTTCGAGAACGGCTGCTTTCATGGTGTCGGAAAATCAAAAGTCAAAGGTCAAAAGTCAAACCTTGACGTCCACAAATCGATAACGGGTTTTCGAATCGCGAAAGCCGAAAAGCGGCAGCCAACAACCAGCAACCCACAACACGCAATTCACAACCGGCTACTGCTCCAAATCGGTCGTGCCGAGCCGCCCTTCACGCTGCAGTCGCTCGAAAATCTCTATGGTTTTTCGAATCCCTTCGTCGAGCGGCGTCCGTGGCACGTTGCCCAGATCCCGAACCAGCGCGCTGTCGTCGAGGTCGGCGGCAATCGGCAGATGCTTGCCCTCAACGCGGATCAGTCCACGCGAACGCGGGTAAACGCGTTCGAGCGCGGCGATGAAATCTTCGACCTTGACGACCGCCCCGCGCAGTGTGTAGGTACGCGCCCCGGGGAGGTCGTCCTCCGCGCAGCGCAGAAAAATGCGCGCGCAGTCGTCCACGTATTGGAGATCGATCTGCCCCGAGAACTTCACCGTGTAGGGCCGGCCGACAACCGACGCTTTCATGGCCTTGGTCGGCCCAGAGGTGATTCCCTGATCGCGGCCGACGCCGTAGACCGCCCAGGCGCGCAAACCTATGCTCGAGATTCCATCATTCAGATAATAGACACGGGCGTTGCCTTCGTTGCATTGTTTGAACACCCCGTAGTGCGTTCCGGGCAGCAGTTGCGCACCCTCGCGAACCGTGCCCTCGCCATAGAACTCCTCCGGCCCGAAGACGGCAGCGGAGCTTGCGTAAGCAACTCTCTTGACCAAGTCGCATCGGCGGCGAGCCACTTCGAAGATATTCAGGGTCCCGATGACGTTAACCTTGGCCCCCAAGAGGGGATTAGCCGCACAGGCGGGAACCTGAAGCGCCGCGAGATGAATGATGTGTGAGATCCCATGCTCAGCAACGCAGCGCTCGACATCCTCAAGGGACGTCACATCACCTTGGACGAAACTCACGCTGGCCAACAGCTGGGGCGAGAGCAGCGTCTCCAAGCGATTCATCTGGCTATCGACATCCAACACGATGGGGGCATCGCCACGCTCGACGAGGTTCTTGACGACCCAAGCGCCGATGAACCCTTTCGCGCCAGTAATGAGAAAACGCGGCTTTTCGGACCGCCCGGGAGTCCCTTCGCGCATGATGAGGCATTATATGTGTTGAGAGTGGGGAGTCAACGACAGGATGCGAGGTTCACGGCCATGTGGAGGGTAGAAGAGGACGGGGGCGGCCCGGAGGGAGATGGCGGGCGGTGCAGGGGCACAGCCGCGCGTGCCATGCCCCTGTCCATCCGCTTACTTTCAGAAGCTCAACCGCAGACCGAACCGGAACTGCCGTTCGTCGAGCCCTTCCCGCGAAAGGCTAAGCACACTCTCCGTCACCATGAAAGTATCGCTGGTAACGTCGCTGTCCGGGTTGTCGAAATGCGGAGTATTGGTGAAGTTGAACGACTCCAGGCGGAACTGCAGTTTGAAGCGCTCGGTGATGGCGAACTCGCGGAACAGGCCGAAGTCCCAATTGACCCAACCGGGCCCGCGCAAACTGTTGAACCCGGAAGTGCCAAACCGCGCCTCGGTGACATCCGCGAACGCCGTGGGATCGTAGAAGGGGTTGCCCTCACCAATGCCGCCGAGCTTCGCCACGGTCGGATTCACCTGGTCGGCTGTCTGCGTGCTCCCGGGCAGATTCATGTTGCCGGAGGCATAGACAGTGAAAGGATATCCGCTCATTAACCCAATGAAGTTGTTCACCTGCCAGCCGCCCAGAATCGCCGAACCGACACCTCCACCGCTAACCCAGCGTTTCCCCTTACCGAAGGGAAGCTCCCAGATATTCGTGATCTGGAGGTTGTGGGTGCGGTCGTAGTTGGTGAGGGCTCTGTTCAAATGGAAGTAGGGCAGAGCCTGGATATTCGGCGCGCTGTCGTTGTTGTCGACGTTTCCGAGGGATTTCGACCAGGTGTAGTTGACAGCAAGCTGAAGGCCGGCGGAAAAGCGCCGCTCCAGCGATGCCTGCAAGGAGTCATAGTGACTGGTGCTTAGAGGCGTGGCGAATGTCGTCGAAGCGATGCGCTCGAACTTCGCGTACAAGGGCCGCCCGGCATCGCCAGCTCCCAGCACCTGGCCGGCATTGATATCCAGGTACCCGAGCTGCCGGACTTGTCTGGTGGCCACATACCCCGCCTGGGCCGTGAACCCGTATCCAAGTTCTCCCTGGAGCATGAAGTTCCACGACTGGATGTAACCGCGCTTGAACTGCTTAGGTAGCCCTTGGAAGCCGACGTTGTTGGGGATGTCGATAACGCCGTCTCCGTAGTCAGGCACGGTTATCGCCGGAATCCCCTGAGCCAGGCTGCCGGCCGGAAGGAGATCATTGCCGCCTGGCGGAGTAACGCCCAGAGCGATTAGCACTGGGTAATTGGCGCGCAGAAGTTCTGAGGCTGGGAACGGATCGTTGGTGATCCCGTAACCGGCGCGGATCACAAATTTGTTGGTGGCGCGGTAGGCCAGTCCGAGACGCGGAGCGAAGCGCCGCTTGCTGATTTCGACGCCGCAACCGATCGGGACCGAGCCCACACCGCAGATCAACACTTTGTTGGTGTCCGCATCGTAACGTTCTATGCCGCGATCCGGCCGCCGCGAGTAGGGGAAGTACTCCCAGCGAATACCGTAGTCGATAGTCAGCTTGGGGGTGACGTT
>CAZTHM010000009.1:21030-21441 GCA_964613505.1 uncultured Acidobacteriota bacterium
CCACGGGCAAGCCCACCAGGAACGACGCGAAGCTGTTGGCCCTCGAACTGTCTGATCGGTCTGCGCAGTTACCGTCCTCGTCTACCGCCGTACAGAGCTGTGTTACTCCCCTGTCGAAGTTAAAGCCCCCTTGCGCGCCGTAGTAGTTGCCGCTGAGCTCCTCTGCCTGTGTGTGGTTGAGTGCCTGGCGATACAGGTCCATCCCAAAGCGGATGTTGTGCTTGCCCTTCAGCCAGTTGAGGTTAGCCACGTACTGATGCTGCGGGTCGCTGCGGTAATAGGGCATGAAGTTGTTGGGCGTACCCAGAGTGGCATAACCACCGATATCGAACTCGGGCCAACCGCCCTCGAATTTCCGGGTGCCATTGGTCCCCGGGATGCCGAGAAAGTCCAAGCCAATGTTTTCGTCCA
>CAZTHM010000010.1:0-4065 GCA_964613505.1 uncultured Acidobacteriota bacterium
CGCGGCGTTCATGCCGCCGTGGGAATAGACCACCATCGTGTCAACGGGCTCAAATTTGAAATTGGAGAGGAAATTCGCAATGTAACCTTCCGTGCGCTCGAGGCGCAACAGTTCGCGCACCCCGCCCGAGCCCAGCACCTGGGTCCACATCAGGCGCGAGTCCATCAGGGGATGAAAGCCCGCAAAGCTGCCATAGCGCGGGAATACGTCGAGCACCGGAATCACCGAGTGCCCGCTGCCAAACAGATGCACCAGGCCACCGCGCGCGATGGAGTCAGCGGCGAATTCCGCCGCGCGGTGAATGTTCGCGAGCTGCGTCGAGCGAATGCGGTCGTAAACCTTCTGGGCTTGCTCAAAATATTTTTCTGCCGACATCGGAATCTCTCCTCAGAAATACGTCCGCCGGTCCCCGCCTCGCGGGGCAAGCTCCGACCGGCGCTACAGGTTTATGAAAGCGTATCGCGCTGCGCCGAGAATTCCGGCGTCCACGCCAAGACGGGAGCGCACGATGCGCACCTGGCGCGAGGCGAGCGGCTGGCCCCACTGGCGCACGGCGCGCCGCAGGGGCCGCAGAATGAATTCGCCCGCGCCCGCCAGTCCGCCGCCCAACACAACCACTTCGGGATTGAGCAGGCAAATAATACTTGCCACGCCGCGGCCAAGGTTTGTTCCCACTTCTTCGAGCACGCGGCGCGCGGTCGCATCGCCACGCCGCGCGGCGGCGGTGACGATCTCAGCGGTGATTTTTCCTTGTTGCTGCGCGGCGAGCTTCTTGACGAGACTTCGAGGGTTTTCTCGCAGCGCCTTAGCAGCGCCGCGCGCCAACGCCGGCCCGGCGCCGTGAAATTCCAGACAGCCGACGTGCGCGAATTCCTCGCGCCACTTGCTTTCCGTTACCAGCCATCCTGCCGCGCCCGCCACGCCGCGAGCGCCAGGAATCAAACGGCCGTCAGCGATAATGCCCGCGCCGATCCCCGTGCCCACCGTGAGGAAAACCAGATTCCGCGCGCCTTTCCCGCTTCCCAGCCACGCTTCGGCGAGCGCCTGCACGTTCCGATCGCCTTCGACAAAGACCGGGCGTTCAAGCGCGTCTTCGAGCCGGCGCTTGAGCGGAACCTTCTTCCATCCCGGCAGGTTCGGCGCCCAGACAGTTTCGGTCTTGGGATCGTACGCGCCGGGAACGCCTACGCCAATGGCGCGAATCGGCTGCCAATCGAGTCCCGATGCGGCCACGGCGGCGTGCGCGGCGTCGAAGATCGCCTTCAAAGCATTCTTCACGCCCGAGGCTGGAGTCACGACGCGGACGTTGGAGCGCAGCTTTCCAGAAGACGCCACCACGCCCGCGGCAATCTTGGTGCCGCCCAGGTCGATGCCCAGAGTATAGGTTTCTCTCATGCGGTGTCCGGCGAAAAACAAACTGTATTCAACTCGAGGGTCGGCATTCTAGCCCGCAGGAACCGGAATTGCATCTCCCTCGGTAGCGACGCGTCGCGGCGGCGTTTTCCTGCTGCCGGCAGGATGTCGGCGCTACTGGTTCGGTTCAAACACATACACGCGGCCGTCGCGTAGAGGCAAGAACTCCCGCCAACCGGCGCGCGGCGCCGCGAGCGCCACCTTGCCCAGGCTCTTGCCTTCGGCATCGAACGCCGTGAGCTCGCCGTCGCCTGAGACCCGGAAGGCGATTCGCTTGTTTCCGTAGATATCAATCAGCTCGAGCTTGCCTCCCTCCCTCTGGCGCAGCGCCACGCTGCCCGCCGCGCCGAGGTTTCCGCGTTCGGTCCATTGGCCGCGCCCATCGAGGAATTCGAATTCCTTCGCTCTCACGTAATCAATGCGCCTGCCGTCCACGAGGGCCGAAATCTCGTAGAACTTTTCTTTCGGATTGAAGACTAGCCAGCCGGAGGGCGGCAACTCGACCGTCTCGCCGAGATGATCCTTGACCGGCCAATTCCCCTGGGGCGCGCGGTTCACATACACTTCCGTGCCGTTCTCGTACACCACGTGCAGGTGCGACCCGGCGATGGCGCCCGTGGCGTGCGCCTGGCTGGGCGTCTGAAAGTTGCCCCGGGCGTCTGCGTACTCGATGGTCTTCGGTAGAACGAAAGCGTATTGTTGCTGTAATTGCTGCATCATGTAATACGAGCGCGCCATCGCCTCGACGGCGAAAGGCTCCTCTTGTTTTACTTCCATCACCAGCCAGCCCATGTTGCCGTAGGCAATCGTGGTGGCGAGAAAGAGATCAACATAATCCCTCCGCCGCGGCGACCTGGCCCAGTTCTTGTCGAGCTGGTTCAGGTAGTAATCGGTGTAGCCCATGCCGTACTCGCATTCGAGCGGGTGAATCTTGGTCAGCTCGAAGGCCACATCCAGCGGGTGGGTTAGCAGGTTCACTTTATTATAGACCCAGCCGTAGCTCCCCGAAGTCAGCCCGGCGTACAGCCACTGGTAGGTGCCTTCGGACTGCGTTGGGCCGTAGACACTCTGATCGTTGCGCAGGAGCTGTCCGTACGCGTAAAAGGTCGCGGCCAGCGTTCCGGCGCCGGGCACGCGGGCATCGTAATCGCAGTATTGCCACGGTTCGTTGGCGGTGTGGACGTCCGTGTAGGACATCTTCACGCCAAACTTCTCTTTGATCTGGCGCGCGTAGTACGAGTCGAATTCCACTGCCTTCGCCGGCTTCAGCGCGTAGTTCCGCGCCCAGGCGCGGCGCCATTCGCCGTCCGGCGTGCGTTGCACGTGATCGGGGCTCCAGTTGGTATTCGTCGGACAGAAATCAGTGTAGTTGGTGTAGACGCCCTGCAACCAACTCAGGCTGTTCTGCGCGTCGACATACCATTTCAACATCGCGTCGCCGCCCTTCTGCGGCGCGGGATGAAGGCGCAGCGTGAAGCTATCGGCTTCGTCGCGCCACGTCACTTCATGGCTGTGCTGCATGATTTTATCCAGACCGTAGGAGCGGATGCGCCGCGAGCGCTCATGATCCTGAGTGAAAGTCTCGGGCTGCGTCACCGTCCAGACAACCTGCTTGCCTTCCTCCTGGCGCAATGAAGGCGGATTGGCGATGGTGGGAAGCACCTCTTCGTAGCGAGGAGAATTCGTGATGAAGATGCGCTCGTAGAGATCGTTCCGCTTGCCGTCGGTCTTCGCGATGTAGCGCATTCCGCCGTTGATCTCCGCGCCTTCGTTTGTCACCTTCGGATCTTTCGCGAAGTACGGCTCGGAGGCGTTGGTGCGGTACCAATCGAACCAGACCGACGTGAAGACTGGCTCGGCCTCCGGGCCTGATAGCAAGACGCGGGGGTTCGTGTCGCCGTAGGTGAGATAAGGAACTGTAATGAGCCGAGGCCTGGCAACGCCCGCGACGCGGCCAAAACTCAGTTCGACGGCCTCGCCGCCCTCGCACCAGACGTCGAGCACGATCGACTTCTGCCACAGTTGCATTTGATATTCGACGATTCGCGAGCCGTGGCGAAAGCGCACCTTCACGGCGTCACCGTCCAAGCTCGCAGATTCCAATTGACCTTCCGAGATTTTGCCCGGCGCTGTGTCCACAAAGCGGATTCCTCCCCCCGCCATGGGCTGAAACTCCGCGCCATCATTGACGCGCACGGTCAATTCGCTCAGGTTGCCGGTGGCCGGCCGATAAGAATAGACGACCCTGGCATCGCGCCCTTCGTAGCTCAGCTCGAGGTGTTTCGGCTGGACCTCGCGGACTTTCACCTGAAATTCCTTTTCGAGGTTTGTGGGCAGGATCGTCTCTTCGCGTGTCGGGAAGGGGAGCGTTCCGGGGCCGGTGTTGAGGCCCGCGATCTGGCCGCGGTAGGGCCTCAGGTTCCGCTTCGGTTGAGGCTCAAAGGCGAGCGGTTTCAACTCTTCGGTGTAGAACGCCAGTGAATCGCAGAAGAAATAACGCTCGTCACGATTCTTCAACTTGGCAAGTTCAATGCCGGTAAAGGTCGCCGGAAGCGCCAGCTGGTTCACCAGCTGCGATGGAATGCGGCGATGAATCAGCCACCACTGTTTCCACTGGATGTCGGCGAGTTGAACCTTGAATTCTTTCCCGCG
>CAZTHM010000010.1:4075-21243 GCA_964613505.1 uncultured Acidobacteriota bacterium
AAATCCGATCTCGATCCGGAGGGGCGCCGCGAGGTAGAGGACCTCATCGCCGAGCATGGCTACTTCTTTCCCGCGCGCATCGGCGAGGAGAATTGAAATCTCAGCCGGCGGCGTAGTCTTGTCATCCTCCCAACTCCACCGGTTTCCATAGGCCCAGAGTTCAGCCGAGTCGAACCGGCCGGGAATCGGAATGGGTTTGGGCGGGCGAGCGATCACGCGACTCGTCGCACCCGTGCCCGAATAAAGAATCTCGCCCACATAGTGCCCCCAGATCTGCTGACGGCGGCTGCGCCGCAGCGTGCCCTGCGCGCCGGAATACAGCTCCAGTTTCCAGCCCTTCAGGTCTTCAAAGTCCACCAGCGTGTGCGGGCTTTCGGCGCGCTGCACCCAGGTGAGTTCGTAGGGCTGTTGGCCGACCTGCTGCCACATTTCGATTTTGTTGATCGCCGGAACGGTTTTTTCCGGCGCAGCCTTTTTCTGTCCGAAGCCGAGGACACCGCTGGCGATGACGATTGCGAATACCGCGAATAATCTGCGCATTGATTTATAGAAACCTCCACGCGTCGAGACTTGCAGCGGCCGCTGCGAGGGGACTGATTAATTCGCGACCACGGCGAGTTGGCTAAATTGCGCGGAGAAGAATACTGCGAAAGGCCCGTGAGTTAAAGAGGGCAGCGGCGATGGCGCCCATCAGCAGGCCGGAGACAAGCGGCGCCTGCTGTTGAAACTTCTTCCCGGCCCCTCGTGACACAACTTATCGCCTGCATAAAAACTTCTGATTTCACAAGCCGCGCCGGGGGCGGGCAAAATGATAATGGCGCATTGGAGCGTCCGAGTGTCACTGCTCACCGGACGGAACTCCGCAAGGGCACAAGTTCATACGGTTCAGAAAGATGGCGAAGGATTTCAATCCGGCGGCGGGCCTCTATCGGCGCGAAGAGCACGACGCCTGCGGCGTGGGCTTCGTGGCGCAGCTCGACGCGCCACCGTCGCATCGCGTGGTGGAGCAGGCGCTGGAGTGTCTCGGCTGCCTGACGCATCGCGGCGGCGTGGATGCCGACGGCGCCAGCGGCGACGGCGCGGGCCTGGCGCTACAGTTGCCTTCCGCTTTCTTCACGCGAGAAGCGCGCCGGCTGAATTCCGGCTTCAAGGCCGACTGGAAAATCGCGGTCGGCGTGTTCTTCCTTCCCCAGGATGGCGTCCAACGCGCCCGCGCGATGTTCATCGCCGAAGAGGTTGTGCGCAGCCGAGGCCTCTATCTCGCCGGCTGGCGCCAGGTTCCTCTGGATGAGGAGGCGCTCGGCCCGCAGGCGCGCGAAACGCAGCCCGCCATCTGGCACATGCTGATCGCGCAGCCGGCCGATCAGGAGCGCGAGTTCGAGCAGCTCCTCTACCTGACGCGCAAAGAGATCGAGCGCCGCCTCGCGGAGTCAAGCCGTGAAATCGCCGCGGCCACTTACATCCCGTCGTTTTCTTCCCGCAATATCATTTACAAGGGCCTGCTCGCGCCCTCGCAACTGGGAGTTTTCTACCGCGACTTGAGCGACCCGGAGTTTGCTTGCTCAGCGGTGCTCTTCCATCAGCGTTACAGCACCAACACGTCGCCCAGTTGGTTTCTGGCGCAACCGTTCCGGCTGGTGGCGCACAATGGCGAAATCAACACCCTGCTCGGCAACCGCAACTGGATGCGGGCGCGCGAAGCGGTGCTGGCCCATCCCATCTGGGAAAACGACGTCGAGTGGTTGAAGCCCGTCATTCAGGCGGGCGGCAGCGATTCGGCGAGTTTCGATAACGCGCTCGAATTGCTCACGCGCTCCGGCCGCACCGTGCAGCACGCGCTGCTGATGATGATCCCGGAAGCGTGGGAAAGTTCGGTGGAGATTCCCGCCGACGTCAAGGCTTTCTACCACTATCACTCCTGCCTGATGGAACCGTGGGACGGCCCGGCGGCGATGGCCTTCCTCGACGGCGAGTTGGTGGGTGCGGCGCTCGACCGCAACGGGCTGCGTCCCTCGCGCTACACCATCACGCGCGATGGCCTCGTCGTGCTGGGTTCGGAAGTCGGGTTGCTTCCTATCGAGCCGGAGCGCGTCAAAGAAAAAGGCCGTCTGGGACCGGGGCAGATTTTCCTGGTCGATCTCCAGCACCACAAGATCTTCAAGAACGAACAGGTGAAGCGGCAGGTTTCGCACGGGCGGAAGTATCGGAAATGGATCACACGCAACATGATTTTTTCGCCACCGCTCAAGGCGGCGGCGATTGCCCTCGCTGATCCCGACCAGGCATCGAGCCGTCTCGCCGCGCGCGACCGGGCGCTGTTTGTGGCCACGCAGCGCGCCGCCGGCTACACCGAAGAAGACGTCGAACTGCTCCTCAAGCCGCAGGCGGGCGAGAAGAAAGAACCCGTGGGCTCGATGGGCGACGACACGCCGCTGGCGGCGCTCTCGCACCGGCCGCGGCCTCTCTGCCACTATTTCCGCCAGATGTTCGCGCAGGTCACCAACCCGCCCATCGACCCGCTGCGCGAGTCGCTGGTGATGTCGTTGAACATTTATCTCGGCCCGCGCCATTCGGTGCTGGTGGAAACTCCCGAGCACGCGCGCATGGTGCGGCTGGAGTCTCCGTTTCTCTTTGACGACGAACTCGAGCAACTGAAGCGGCTGGCCGGCGAGCAGTTCAAGCCCGCCGTCATCTCGACGTTGTTTGAATCAAGTCAGGGGCCGGAAGGCGTGACGAGTGCGCTCGAGCGCATCGTGCGCGACTGCGCGGCGGCGGTGGCGCGCGGAAGTTCGATTCTGATTCTGAGCGATCGTGGCGTGGACGCTGCGCACGCTGCCGTCCCGATGCTGCTCGCCGTGGGCGCAGTGGTCGAGGAATTGATCGCCGAGGGCGTGGGCAACAAGGCCGACCTGGTCCTCGAAACCGCCGAGGCCTGGGAAGCGCATCACTTCGCCTGCTTGATCGGCTACGGCGCGGCGGCGGTGAATCCCTACCTGGCGCTCGAAATTGTGGCCGACCTGGCGCGCCAGGGCGAATTGGGAGAACTCAGCGTCGCCGATGCGCTCGGAAACTTCCGCACCGCCGTCGAGGCCGGCCTGAAGAAAATCATGTCGAAGATGGGGATCTCGACGCTGGCCAGCTACCTGGGCGGAAAATTCTTCGAGATTATCGGGCTCGACGCCGACGTGGTGCAGAAGTTTTTCCCCGACACGCGTTCGCTGGTGGGCGGCAGGAAACTCGTCGATTTGGCGAACGACACTCTCGATCGCCACCAATCGGCGTTCGGTTCGCCGGCGGACAAGCCGGATTTTGCCGGCTTCTATCGCTTCCGCAAAGGTTTCGAGCGTCACGCGTTCTCGCCCGAAGTCATCCGCAACCTGCAAAAGACCGCGAAGGAAGACGATCCTGAAGCCTATCGCGCTTTTGCCCGCGAAGTGGACCAGCGCGAGCCGATCACGCTGCGCGATCTCCTGCGCTTCCGGACCACCAAACCCGTGCCGATCGAGGAAGTGGAACCCGTCGAAGCGATTTGGAAGCGGTTCACCACGCAGGCCATGTCGCTGGGTGCCCTGAGCCCCGAAACGCAGCGCACGCTCGCCATCGCCATGAACCGCATTGGCGCGAAATCGAATACGGGCGAGGGCGGGGAAGACCCCGAAGTTTACGTCGATCTCGCGAACGGCGACTGCGCCGCCAACAAAATCAAGCAGGTGGCTTCGGCACGCTTCGGAGTGACGCCGGAATACCTGGCGCGCGCCGAGCAGTTGGAAATCAAGATGGCGCAAGGCTCGAAGCCCGGCGAGGGCGGCCAGTTGCCCGCCCACAAAGTGACGCCGCTCATCGCGCGCGTGCGGCGCGCCGTCGAGGGCATCGCGCTGATTTCTCCGCCGCCGCACCACGACATCTATTCCATCGAAGACCTGGCGCAATTGATCTACGACCTGCGCGAGATCAACCCGCGCGCCGACATCGGCGTGAAGCTGGTTTCCCAGGCGGGAGTGGGCACGGTGGCGTGCGGCGTCGCCAAGGCCAACGCCGACGTGGTTCTCATCAGCGGGCACGATGGCGGCACGGGCGCCTCACCGCTCAGTTCCATCAAAAACACGGCGTCGCCGTGGGAGATGGGGCTGGCGGAAACGCATCAGGCGCTGGTGGCCAACGGCCTGCGCGGCCGTGTCCGATTGCGCGCTGACGGTGGAATGAAGACCGGGCGCGATGTGGTGATCGCCGCCATCCTCGGCGCCGACGAGTTCGGCTTCGGCTCGGCGGCGCTGGTGGCCCTGGCCTGCGTGATGGCCCGCCAGTGCCACTTGAACACTTGCCCCGTGGGCGTGGCCACGCAGCGCGAAGATTTGCGCCGGCGTTTTCCGCGGGAACCCGAGCGGCTTATCAACTACTTGCGGCACGTCGCCGAGCACGTGCGCGAGACCCTGGCGAAACTCGGCTTCCGTTCGCTCGATGAGATTATCGGCCGCACGAATCTGCTGGCTCCGGTTGCTTACCGTGTTCCGGGGCGACGCGGGCAATTGGACCTGGTGCCGATCCTTCACCGTTCGTCATCGGAAGGCAGGGCAGGCAAGCGAGGCCGCTCGGCGCGACACGTTGACGCGCTGGCGCTGAAGATGGCCGAGGACGTGAAGATTCCGCTTGTCGAAGGCGCCTCGGTCGTCCGTGAATACTCGATTCGAAACACCAATCGCACCATCGGGGCGCGCGCGGCCGGCGAAGTCGCGCTGCGGAATGGGAATCGCGGCCTGCTAGGCGCGAGCGCGGAATTCCGTTTCACCGGTAGCGCTGGGCAGAGTTTTGGAGCTTTCCTGACGCACGGGATTCGAATGGTTCTGGAAGGCGAGGCCAACGATTACGTTGGCAAGGGCATGGGCGGCGGGGAAATCATTATCCGGCCGCCGCAGGGCAGCCGCTTCGCCTCTCACGAGAATACGATTATGGGCAACGCCGTGCTCTACGGCGCGACGGATGGGCAGCTCTTTGCTGCCGGGCGCGCCGGCGAGCGCTTCTGCGTCCGCAACAGCGGCGCAACCGCCGTCGTCGAAGGCACGGGCGATCATGCCTGCGAATATATGACGGGTGGCGTGGCCGTCATCCTGGGCGAGACCGGGCGCAACTTCGGCGCCGGCATGACCAACGGCATCGCGTTCGTTTACGATGCGTCCGGAAAATTTGAGCATCGCTACAATCCCGAACTCGTGCGCATCGAGCGGATCATCGAACCCGAGGATTCGCAACTCCTCCGCCAGTTGATCTTCCGCCACATGGAAAAGACCGACAGCGACCGCACACGCGAAATCCTCGATAGGTGGTCGGAAACCATCCTGCGTTTCTGGAAAGTCGAGCCGCGCTCGAAACCCAAGAGCCCCGCGCCCCGCACCCGGCAAGTCTCCCCCGCCGAAACCGCCAAGGTGTAGCACGACACAAGCCGGCCCTCCCCCTTAATGGATCAGATTCGCATCTCTACTTTTCGGAATGTGTTCTGGAAAGGTCACTACTGAATCCCCGTGGATTGTGGCAGAATGATTGGCAGGAAGAGAGCCGGATGGCGCCTGGCGGTTGCGACACCTGCGAGTCCGCTGACGGTGGGCCATCCGGCGGAGGAGAATCAGATGACCGACCCTGCCATCCAGCAGGAGATCCTCGGGGAACTTGGCAAGCTCGATCTTGCCGAGCAGAAGAGAGTGCTCGACTTCGCCCGAGCGCTTGCCACTCGAGAGTTGAAGGGCATCCCTGGCAAGGACCTCCTTCGGTTCGCTGGCGCATTTGCCCAGGAGGATTTGAAAGAGATGGCGCGCATCATCGAGGAGGATTGCGAGAGAGTCGATCTGAATGAATGGTAAATTCGCGTTCGATACGAACATCATTATCGCCTTATGGTCAGACGAGCCCTCGGTCAAGCGGCGGTTTGGTGAAGCGGAGGAAACCTTCATTCCGAGCATCGTCCTCGGCGAGCTTTACTTCGGGGCGGTCAAATCCTTTCGCTCCAAAGTGAATTTAGCGCGCGTGGACGAGTTTGCAGCTACAAACAGCGTTCTGCCCTGCGACGCCCTCACCGCCCAACATTACGGAAGAATCAGAGCCTCTTTGCGGTCAAAGGGCCGACCGATTCCCGATAACGACATCTGGATTGCCTCCCTTGCCCTGCAGTTCGGCCTTACCTTGGTCACCCGCGATGAGCACTTCCAGGAAGTCGAGGGGCTCAGCGTCGAACGGTGGTGAAGGGTCTTTCTGAAGGCTGACCCTCGATCCAAACCCAAGAGCCCCGCGCCCCGCACCCGGCAAATCTCCTCCGCCGAAACCGCCAAGGTGTAGTTGCAGCCAAGCGACTGGGATCACCCCCTGATGGCAGGCTGGTGCCTTGGGGACTGGCCATTTTGGGAAATGTTGAAGGGAATTCGCCCTACAGGCTACCAATCCGG
Organism: uncultured Acidobacteriota bacterium; assembly: GCA_964613505.1. Taxonomy (GTDB): domain Bacteria; phylum Acidobacteriota; class Terriglobia; order UBA7540; family UBA7540; genus CAZTHM01. The sequence continues at coordinate 10,507 of CAZTHM010000010.1, forward strand.
GCCGCAATCCTGCGCCCCTCTGCGCCAGATTCAGCCGGCGCCAGGGGGTCGGGCGCTGCGGCGAGCTTCCTTGCGCAGGCGATGCAGAATTCTTCGGAACTCTTCCTTGCTGGGAAAACTGATGGCCTCGGCGCGGCACATTTGCGCGCAACTGTCGCAGCCGGGGATGCAACTGTAAGGGTGCGCCACGAACGGCCGGCGCGTTTCCGGGTCCCAATCGAAGACGCCCTGCGAACAAAAGTTCACGCAATCCAAATCCATGAGGCAGACGTCGGGATTGATGGTGGGAAACCAGGGCAGCTTGTCGCGTGGGACACCGGGATAGGACATGACATTTCCCTTGAGGTCTCGTGGCCGCCAGGCAGCGTCAGGCTGCCGCGCTTTCCGTTTGCTCCCTGGGCTTCAGAATGGACTCGACGGCCTCTTTCAAGCGCAGAAGGATGCCGTCATTCGAAGTGCCGCGAATATCCAGGGGCACAAACCGTTTCTCGTCGAAACCGGCGTTCCGCATGACTTTCTTGAACAGCTTAAACTGCGCCTCGGGGGCGCACGCGCCACCGATGATGTAGGTCTCCGGATCGGCGGCTGACTGCCGCATGATGTCCATGACGACTTCATTGCCGCCCTGGCCGCAGAGTTGCGGGTGGACGATGGTGTATTGCACGTCCAGCTCGGACTCGACCATGAAGGGCAGCGTGTCCATGTCGGCGTTCTGGAACGACGGACAAAGGCCTTTACAGTTGCACAACAGAATCTTGATTTTCACAGAGTTCCTTTCATCGAGTTCGTTCATGCCGCCTTCCACCCGGGCTGATTCAAATCTGCGGCCACGGGTTTCGGCTGCGCGGTCCTCTCCAGCGCGGCAAGTCTGCGCAGGTCACTCTGGAAATCGGAGGAAAGTGGCAAAGTGTCCCGCAAGAATGATTGCAGTGCGTAGCCAAATGGCGTCCCGAGAGCAAGGGAATAGCACACACGCCGGCCCGCGCGGGCGGATCGGACCAGCCTTGCCTTGCGCAGGTACGCCAAATGGCGGGAGATAAAGGGTTGATGCAGGTCAAGAACGGACTGCAATTCGCAAACGCAGAGGCTCTGACGCGACAAAATGTTCATGATTCGCAGCCGATTGGTGTCGGCAAGAGCTCTGAAGAGTCCGGCCAGTTGCGGCATCTTGCTCTCCGTATATATGCCGGAGCATATGGGCTGCCATTCCGGCGCCCCGAAATGCCGGTGTTCCCTCCTTCGTGCATCTAGCCAGGATTCGCCGACCAGCCGACCCCAATCAATATCAGGCTGAGATCTGACGGTTGACGGGTGCGAGCCAGCCGTTTTGCGAGTCTCATCGCCACTTGCGAAGTCGGTCTGAGTGAAGTATTCTGCGCGCTCGTTTATCGCTATCACCTCGAAGCGAGGCCCATGAGCGAACCCAACAACGACAAGAGTCGCGCCGCTGATGCCCCTGCCGAGCAGCCCCAGCTCCAACGCAAGTTGGGCATCCTGAACGCCACCTCGATCAACATGTCGAACATGATCGGCATCGGGCCGTTCATCACGGTGCCGCCGATCCTGGTGACGCTGGGCGGCCCGCAGGCGTTGCTCGCCTGGTTCGCGGGGGCGATTATCGCCATCGCCGACGGCTTAGTGGTGGCGGAGTTGGGCGCCTCGCTGGCCGCGGCGGGCGGCCCGTACGTCTTCCTCCGGGAGAGCTACGGACGCGAGCGCTGGGGCAAGCTGATGGCCTGGATGTTCATTTGGCAATTCCTCTTCAGCGGCACACTCGAGATCGCCTCCGGCAGCATCGGCATGGTGCAATACCTGACTTATCTTTGGAAGGACCTGGCGAATCACCCCTGGGGCATCAAGTTCATGGCGGCGGGGATTTCAGCGCTGGTGATGCTCTCGCTCTACCGCAAGATTCAGGACATCGCCAAGTTGATGCTCATCCTCTGGATTACGACCTTGGTCACGACAGGCTGGGTCATCATCAGCGGGCTGGCGAAGATGAACCCGAATCTGGCGTTCGACTTCCCGCCGGGCGCGTTTGATCTGAATTGGGCCTTTCTGGTCGGGCTGGGCAACGGGACGATCCTGGTGATCTACAACTATCTCGGCTACAACCAGGTCTGCTATCTGGGCGGAGAAGTGAAGCAGCCCGAGCGGACCATCCCTTATGCCGTCATCCTTTCGATTCTCGGCGTAACGGTGATCGATTTTCTTCTCTCCTTCAGCTTCGTTTCCGTCGTTCCGTGGCGGGAGATGGTGAAGGAAGGTTCGTCGGCCTACAACGCGGTCGCCTCCGTCTTCATGGGGAAGATTTACGGAGAATGGGCGGCGATCGCCATTTCCATCATGATTCTCTTTACGGCGTTCGCCTCGGTATTCGCGCTGATGCTGGGCTACTCGCGCGTGCCCTACGCCGCGGCGCAGGACGGCGCGTTCTTCCGCTGGTTCGCGGTGCTGCACCCGAAAGGTGGGTTTCCTCACCGGTCGTTGGTTCTGATCGGCGTGCTCTGTATTGTCGCCAGCTTCTTCGGCCTGGTCCAAATCATCACGGGCCTTATCCTGGCCCGCATTCTGGTGGTGTTCATGGGCCAGATCATTGGACTTTTCATCCTCCGCAAGTACCGCCCCGAAGTTCCTCGCCCCTTCAAGATGTGGCTTTACCCTATCCCGGGGGTTCTGGCCATGATTGGATGGCTCTACGCCTTTGTCAGCCCCGCAGGCTCGCCGGGCGGGTGGAAGTTCATGCTCTACGCCTTCGGAACGATTGCCGCCGGGCTGGTTGCGTACATCCTGCTGGCGATGAAGAAGCGCGACTGGCCGTTCGCGGCGCCCTCGAAGGGGTAAGGGGAGAGCTTGGGGCTTCTCTCTGATGCTTATTCTCCTGGATTGCAGTTGGCGGAATAGCGGTTGAATCGTGAGTTAACATTTGGTAGGATTGCCGCAGCCAGGAGGGGGCGCATATTCCCAGACTCGTGCATAATTCGAGCTCCTCCGATTCAGCAATCGTTGCCTACCAGCGGAGCCTGCCGCGCCGATTAGTATTCTTCGAGGAAGGTTAGACGCATGGGCAGAAGTCCATTTGCCCCCAAGGAATTCTCCCCTCAGGCGCGTACCAGCCGGCGTCGCAGCACGCGAATTGATTTCATTACCCCCGTCATCCTGAGCGGTAGAGACGCCACCGGGCAGGCCTTCCGTGAAGAAACTCAAACCTCCATCGTCAATCTCCACGGGGCGAAGGTCAGAACGAATTACGTGATCATGGTGGGCATGATTGTGACGCTGGAAGTCGTGCGCACCGGGCAGGTGGGTAAGGCCGTGTGCGTTCAGGTCTATGAGCCCGCGGCGGGAGAAACGATCCATCAAATCGCGGTGCAGCTCGTGCAGCCGGGGAACATCTGGGGCGTGGAGAATCCTCCTCCCGACTGGGACGCGGTGGAGGCCGAACTGGGCGGAGCCCGTCAGCCGGCTGCAAAGGCGGCCGACCCGAAGGCCTCAGTCATCACCATGAGGTCTGCCCTGGAGGCGCCTGCGGCCCCGGCGCTTGCCGCGAGCCGGGGGGACGTCGATGCCCTGTTCGCCGAGCTCGAGAAACGGTCAGCACGCTTGATGGATTCGGTGCTGGATATTCTCCGCATCCAGGCTGATGCCGCTGTCAGGAACTCCCTTCAGGAAGTCGAAAGGCGAATCGAGAGTTTGGTGACGACGGGAGGAACTCGCCTGCAAGAGCGGGCTGAGCAAGTGGGGGCCGAGCTGGAAATGACTTTGGAGACGGTCCGGACCGAAGCGATGGGGGAAGTGGTTCGAGAGGCGCTTGAAGGATTCCAACAGCGCCTCGAGACCCTGAGCAAGGACGCGGAACTCGGGATAACGCGCCGCGCCGACCAGGCCATGAAGGATTTCGAAGCCGGCCTGAATGACTTCGAGAAGCGGCAGGAGACCTTGAAAGCAGAAGGCGACGCTCGCATTAAGCGTTCGAGTGAAACGGCCACGGCAGAGTTCGAGGCAGGGCTTCAATCCGCTCAACTACGGCAGGCAACGCTGGCGGCGGACGCCGAGGCCAAAATCTCCCACCTTGCTGAAATGGCGTTGGCGGATTTTGACGCCGCCCTGCAGACCTTCCGCGCCGATGTGGGAGATGAGCTCGACGCGTGCCGTGAAGAAGTTGTCAAATCCACTGAGCAGGCCTTGCGGAGCCGGCTGGCGGCTCTCCTCTCGACCATCATCATGCCCCCTGCTGTCGAGCCCACCTCCACGCCGGCCGATTCTAAAACCAAGAAGTAAGCGGCCGGAAGCTGCCGCGATGAATAACTATCGGGTTTCCCGCCGGGTGAGCAGCCGGCGTGGGCATCCTCGCAACCTCGGGACGAGTCATATCTGATATAATCGTTGGTTTGGGGGAATGACGGGTCGTTCGCCTGCGGTTCGTCGAGTAGAAAGGGCACCGACGTATTCGGTTCTGCGGGCGATGTTTTTTTCTCCAGTTCCACGCAACCCCTTCCGACCTTCGGACCGCCCGTGGCGGCAATGACCCTCCCGGCCATGACTTAGGTCGTTGGAAGGGGACGAACCCCCATCCCAGGCTGTAGAGGGCTGGTCAGAGGAATCCAATGGCTACTACTCACGTCGCCGCTCAGGAAGCAGAAGTTCCCGCCGAACCGCAACAGGTCCTAAACGATCTCAGCATTCAGGTCGCCACCGTCAACGGCTCCGGCAGCCAGACCGCCAACATGGTCCTGCTGCGGTCCATCTTCCAGATGGGGATTCCGGTCTCGGGGAAGAATCTTTTCCCCTCGAACATCGCGGGCTTGCCGACCTGGTTCACGATTCGCGCCTCGAAACAAGGCTACATCGCGCGCCGCAAGGAGATCGATTTTCTGGTGGCGATGAATCCCGAAACCGCGGACGAGGACGTGCGCGAATTGCGGGCGGGCTCGGCGGTGGTTTATGACGAGCGCCTGAATCTGAGCCGGCTGCGCAACGATTGCGTTTTTTATCCCGTGCCCTTCGACCAGCTCGTGGCGCCGGTCTGCCCCGACGCGAAGCTGCGCAAGCTCGTCCGCAACATGATTTATGACGGCGTGCTGGCCAAATTGCTGGGCATCGAGATGGAGGAAATTCAGCGCGCTCTCTTCAAACAATTCCGCAAAAAGGTGAAGGCGGCGGAGCTGAACTTCAACGCCGCGCGCGCGGGCTACGATTTCGCCGAGAAGAACCTGCAAAAGACGGACCGCTTCACGCTTCGGCGCATGGACGCAACGCGAGGCAAGATCATCATCGACGGCAACGCAGCGGCGGCGCTGGGCGCGATGTTCGCGGGCGTCACGGTGGTGACGTGGTATCCCATCACGCCTTCCTCGTCACTGTGCGAGACGCTGATTGAGTTAATGAAACGCTACCGCATCGATCCGGAAACCAAGAAGGCGACGTTTGCCATTGTGCAGGCGGAAGACGAGTTGGCCGCCATCGGCATGGCGCTGGGCGCGGGCTGGGCTGGAGCGCGCTCCATGACTGCGACGGCCGGCCCGGGCATCTCGCTCATGGGCGAGTTCGTGGGTTTCGGCTATTACGCGGAAGTCCCGACGGTCATCTTCAATGTTCAACGCGTCGGCCCTTCGACGGGCCTCCCGACGCGGACCGCGCAGGGCGACATTCTCTCGACCGCATTCCTCTCGCACGGCGATACTTTGCATCCGATGCTGTTCCCGTGCTCGGTCGAAGAGTGTTACACAATGGCCATCGAGGCCTTCGACCTGGCGGAGGGGCTTCAGACGCCGGTCTTCGTGATGATGGACCTCGATCTGGGCATGAACAACTGGATGGCCGACGCGTTTCCCTATCCCGAGAAGCCCATCGACCGCGGCAAAGTCCTCGGCAAGGAAGATCTCGAGCGCCTGGGGAGCTTCGATCGCTATCGCGATGTGGACGGTGACGGAGTGGGCTACCGGACGTTGCCCGGCACCGACCATCCCGCCGCCGGTTACTTCACGCGCGGCAGCGGCCACGACGAGAGGGCTCATTACACCGAGCGTCCCGACGCTTACGTCAACAACCTGGACCGCCTGGCGCATAAGTTCGATGTGGCACGCACCAGAGTCCCATCGCCCGTTATTCATAATGCCGCCCAACCCGAGGTCGGAATCATCGCCTACGGCACCAGCCACTGGGCCGTCCTCGAAACTTTGGACCAGTTGAAAGAGGAGCAGGATTTGGACGCGAGTTATTGCCGCCTGCGCGGCTTTCCGTTCAGCGACGCGGTGATGGATTTCATCCGGCGCCACAACCGCGTTTACATCGTCGATCAAAACCGCGACGCGCAGATGCTGAAGTTGCTGCGCCTCGAGGCTGCACCCGAGGAAGTGAAAAAGCTGCGCAGCGTCCGCCACTACAACGGGCTGCCCATTGATGCGCGCAGTGTGACGGACGCGATTGCTGCCCAGGAAAAGGAGAAATAGCCATGGCCACCACCGCGACGCCTCCAGCGCCGCCGAAAAAAGTCAATCGGATCGGGCTGGAGATTGCCACTTACAAGGGCAGCAAGAGCACGCTGTGCGCGGGCTGCGGGCACAACGCCATCTCCGAGCGCATCATCGAGGCGTTCTACGAACTGGGCGTCGAGCCGCACCGCGTGGCGAAACTCTCCGGTATCGGATGCTCCTCGAAGAGCCCGGCTTACTTCCTGGGCGGCTCCTACGGCTTGAACGCCGTGCATGGCCGCATGCCTTCCATCGCCACGGGAACCATGCTCGCCAATCGGACCCTGATGGCCATCGGCGTGAGCGGCGATGGGGATTCGGCCTCGATCGGCATCGGCCAGTTCGTGCACCTGATGCGCCGCAACCTCCCGGTCATTTACATCATCGAGGACAACGGCGTCTATGGCCTGACCAAGGGGCAGTTTTCCGCCACCGCCGACCTTGGTTCCAAACTCAAGACTGGCGTGGTGAATGATCTCCCCGCCATCGATACCTGCGCGCTGGCGATTCAGCTGGGCGCGACTTACGTGGCGCGGTCATTCTCCGGCGATAAGCGCCAACTGCTCGCCCTGCTGCAGGGCGCCATCGCCCACCGCGGCACTTCAATGCTGGATGTGATTTCCCCCTGTGTCACCTTCAACGACCACGAGGGCTCGACCAAGAGCTACAGTTACGTCAAGGACCACGACGAGCCGCTCGCCGAGTTGAGTTTCGTTCCTTTCTTCCAGGACATCACGGTGGATTATGACCCGGGAACCACCACCGAAATCACCATGCACGACGGCTCGCGCATGTTCCTCAAGAAAATCGGCGCCGACTACGACCCCACCGATAAGGTGAAGGCCCTGCACATCCTTACCGAGGCGCACGAGAAGAATGAAGTCATCACCGGCCTCTTCTACGTCAATACCGAGCGGGAGAATTTCCTGGAACTGCTCAACGTTGTGGACGAGCCGCTGGCGACGCTCCCCGAATCCCGCGTCCGCCCGCCGAAAACAGTTTTGGATGAAGTGATGGAAGAATTGCGGTAAGAGCGTGGGTTGTTGGCTGCGAGTTGTTGGTTGTAGGTTGTAATCATTGCCGCGCACCCGACGGTCAACGACCCCAGACCGACAACTCACAACCAACGACTAACAACTAACAACCAACGACAACAACCAACGACCAACAACCAACTACTTACTCGCCGCGTTCCGACTTAGGTAATCGACCAGCACATTTGTCATCACCTTGACACCCACCACCAGGCTCTCTTCGTCGATGTCGAAGTCGGGCGTGTGCCAGTTGGCGTTGATGCCTTTCGCCTTGTTTCCGACGGCCAGAAAATAGAAGAACGCCGGAACAACCTTCCCGTAATAGGAGAAATCCTCGCTCACCATCAGCGGCCGAAGGGCGATGAGGTTGTTGTCGCCGACCACGCGTCGCATGGCGGGCAGGGTTTCCTCCACCAGCTTGGGATCGTTGTAGGTCACGGCCGAGCCTTCGTCGAAGTTGAGTTCGAACGTCGCGCCGTACGCGGAAGTAATTCCATCGAGGGTTTCACGCATCAACTGTTGCACGCGGCCGTGAACCTCTTCGTTGAGCGTGCGAAGTGTGCCTTCCATCTTCACTTCGTCGGCGATGATGTTGTAGCGGTTTCCACCGTGCACGGCGCCGACCGAGATGACGACTGGATCCAGTGAATTCACGCGCCGGCTGGGAATGGATTGCAGCGCCAGTACGCAGTGCGCGGCCACCAGCACCGGGTCGATTCCCATGTGCGGCATGGCGCCGTGCGTCTTCTTGCCATGAATCGTGAGGAAGAAGCGGTCGGCGGAAGCCATCGCGCCACCGGACGCGTAGCCGATCTGGCCGACTTCAAGCGCCGGGATCGTGTGCAGGCCGAAAATCGCCTGCGGCTTCGGATTTTCGAGCGCACCTTCTTTGATCATCAGCTTCGCGCCGCCTTCCTCGCCGGCTGGCGCACCTTCTTCGGCGGGCTGAAAGATGAATTTGATGGTGCCGGGTATCTGGTCGCGCATTTTGCTGAGGATTTCCGCGACACCCAGCTCGACGGTCATGTGCGCGTCGTGGCCGCAGGCGTGCTTCACGCCCGGGTTCTGCGACTTGTAGGGAACGTCGAGGGTTTCCTGAATCGGCAGCGCGTCGAGGTCGGTGCGCACGGCAACGACGGGGCCGGGCTTCGCGCCCTTGAGCAGCGCCACGATGCCGTACTTGCCCACGCCGGTCTTCACCTCGTCGAGGCCGAGCGCTTTCAACCGCTCCGCAATCACGCGCGAAGTGCGCTCCTCGCGGTTGGAGAGCTCCGGATGCATGTGGAAGTCGCGGCGCCACTCGACGAGCTGCGGGCGCAGGGCTTCCGCTGCTTTCGCAATTTCCTCCTGCGCCGTCGCGGCGGAAGAAACGGCGGCGGGCTTCCTCGATCCAGCTTTTTGCGCGGCGAGCGGTACGGCGCCAGCGGCGAGAACGAGCGCAATGAACAGCAAGTCCCTCAGTCTCATTTTTCGTCTCCAGGAAAATTGGGTCAGCCCTGCTGCGTTGCCGGACGCTCATTCCTTTGGGGGCATAAGCGGCGATAACGGCCACAGCATTCTATACTCTTCCGGGTGCGCGTTAATGAAATCCCAGATGTCGTCGGGGTCCGCAGCGTCGGGCGGGGTGCCGAAAGTTTCTCCCGCCTTGGCGAACGCACGCGCCACCAGCCAAGAGCAGATGGGATAATCGTTGATCCCTCCCAGCCTGCGAAAAACGTAGGCGCCCTGCAACATCCAGTCCAGCAGGTGAAGCAGGATTTTGAAATAGCTGTATTCCTTTCCAACGTAGTCCAGCGCCGCCCGCACGATGATGGCGCGCTTTTCCGGGGTGAGGGCCAGCGGGCGAAAGATGGCGACATCGTATTTTCGCTTCTTCCCGTATCGGCGGAAGAAAAGACGCCGCCTGGTGCGCCCGCGGGATTCGACGATTACGGCTTTCTCCAGCGGCCCACCCTCCACCACGATGCCCACGTGGCTGACCTCGGACTCTGGCTCGCCGCTGGTGCGAGTGAAGAACCGGATAAACCAACTACCGATTCCGTGGGTGCGGCTCAAGAAGATGTCGGCGGGTTCGAGCTGTAAATCCACGGCTGCGCCTTATAACGGCCGAGACGGATCGCCATCAGATCTTAGGCTGCCTGCGCGAAAACACCGGGAGCAGCTCTGGCACCGAGCGAGAGGAATCGTCGTGGTCACGCGCAACGGAGGGCCTTCCTGATGCCTGCCCTTCGAGCGCACGGCTCCTGACGAATTGGCAGCTCGTTCGATCCGCCTACCCTTCCGTCGGAAACCCCGCCTCGATCCACCCGCGCCAGCCGGCGTCGACCGAAATCACGCGCGTGTAGCCCATCTTCTGAAGGTTGTCGGCCGCCAGCGCCGAGCGAAAACCTCCGCCGCAATAGAGAACGATCTCGGCGTTGGGATCCGGGAACTTTGTTTCCACGTCGCGCTCGATAATGCCTTTACAGAGATGCTGGGCGCCGGGGATGTGGCCGGCGGCCCACTCTTCGGCCTCGCGCACATCCACCAGATGAAATCCACCGGCCGCGAGCCGGTCCTTCAGTTCCGCGACACTCATCTCGCGGACGCGCTTCTTGGCGTCCTCAACCAGCGCCAGAAATCGCGGGGAATGATGTTTGGCCATTATGGAGTCCTCCGATAATAGAGCGCCGGTCTCGCGCACCGAATGGGCCAGCGCGGATCGTGCCCTGGGAGACGCTACTTCGCCGGTTGGCGAATAAACTTTTGGACGCGCATGCCGAGGTGAACGTCGGCGCCGTAAACAGCACCATCGCTCCCGACAGCTACCGCATGTCCCCAATAAAACTGCCCATCATAGCTCCCAAACGATCCGAACTGATCCACGATTTTTCCCTGGAGATCCAACTTCAGCACGCGTCCGCGGTCCGGCGGTTGAGGATTCATGTCGCCGCCGTCCATGACGTAGGCGTAGCCGTCAGGGGCGACGCCTACGTCATGGACGGCGGCGACATGAATCCTCAACCGCCGGACCATGACGTAGGCGTAGCCGTCAGGGGCGATAAAGACGTCCCAGGGGCGGCCCAGTTCCGGGTTCTTCCACTGCGCCAGGAATTTGCCGTTGCCGTCGAAGACCTGGACGCGTGCGTTCGAGCGGTCGGCAATATAAACGCGCTCCTGGGCGTCAAGCGAAATACCGTGAGGGAGATCGAACTCACCGGGTTTGTCGCCTTTCGTTCCCCAGTCGAACA